>DASUAN010000231.1:0-5276 GCA_035763765.1 Candidatus Deferrimicrobiaceae bacterium | reverse complement strand
GCCAGCGTGTCGGTGAACTCCCGGTTGGTGACCGGCTCCGGGGCCACCGCGTTCACCGGCCCGTCCAGGGATTCCGTATCGAGCGCATGGCGAATCGCCCCGACGAGGTCGGGGAGGGCGATCCAGGAGACGTACTGCCTCCCGCTGCCGATCCGACCGCCGGCGCCCGCCCGGAAGGCCGGGAGCATCTTCGCCAGCGCCCCGCCGGAAGCGCTCAAGACCATCCCGATGCGCAGGTTGACGACACGGATCCCTTTCCGTGCGGCGGGCCCGGTCGCCTCCTCCCATTCGCGGCAAACCTGCGCGAGAAATCCCGACCCGGACGGGCTTTCCTCCCGAAGGACCTCGTTCCCCCGGTCCCCGTAATACCCGACGGCCGAGGCGGCCACCACCGCCTTCGGGGGGCTTTCGAGACGGGCAAGGGATTCGCACAGCATTCTTGTCCCCACGACCCGGCTGTCCCGGATCCGGGCCTTTTTCTGCGCGTTCCACCGGCCCTCCGCGATGCTTTCGCCCGCCAGGTGGACCACGGCGTCGAGATATTCCAGGCCTTCCCGATCCACGGTGCCCGTCTTAGGATCCCACCGAACATCCCCTTCTTCCGCCTTGGAAGGGGGTCGGACGAGCCTGGCGACGATGTGCCCTTCGCCGGCAAGATCGCGGAGAAGGGCCGAGCCGACAAGCCCGGTCGATCCGGTCACAAGTACCTTCATGCCCTGCTCTCCCCTCCCGATCCCTGGGGCGAAACGGATGCGGAATGCCGCCGGATGCTTCGATCAGTATAGGGGAGGCCTTCCGAGATGGATACGTCCGGGAAACCGTCACCGGTCCGGAACGAGAACGATGTCGAATTCCACCTCGGCCTCCCCGCCGCGAAGGTATAACTGGGTGGTAAGAAGCCGGTATCCCGGCGCGGCCGCCTTGAAGTGGATGTGGGGAGGCCTTCCCGGGTAGATGCCGGGGAAATCGGTGGAGAACCGGTAGGCTCCGTCCGGGCCCGTCGCCTGGCTTCCCCGGTGATCGTCGTCGTACCTGCCTCGCCGGTCCGTCTGCCACCACTCGATCCTTCCGTCGGGGAGAGGCCGGCAGTCGGGGGCCCCGAGAAGACGTCCCCGGACCACCAGCCCTCTGCCCGTGGAGGTGCGCGAAGGCGCCCCCGGCTCATAGAACGGCCCCTCGCTGTCGGACCGGGTAGGCGTGCAGGCCTGTTTTCCACCCTCGCCCACCCCTTCCGCGGCAGCAAAGACCCCAAGGAAAACAAGGAATGCCAGGGAAGCCGGGGCGAGCGCAAAAAGACCCTTCGGAAAATCGTTCCGGTAGCTGCGCATCCGTTGCCTCATCCCTATCTTAGTTGCCCGGGACAGCCGGTGCGATTCGGTTTCCGGGGAGGACGGGCCGGGAAGGAATGGAAAACTTATCGCCGCGAGGAGTACTCTTAACGGGTGACATGACGTACTCCCAGGCAGCGGAGAAGATCGGGATCGGTCCAAGCATCCGGGTTTCGAGGCGGGGTCCCTCGGGACACGGAATCCGGCTGGGGAAAGTCGTCTTCGTTTTCGGATCCCTTCTTCTTGGAGGGTTTTCCTGGGGGGGGTCCGTCGTCACGCACCACGACCTGGCGGTGCGGCTCGATCCGAAAACCCACACCCTGACCGGGGTGGACATCCTGACCGTCCGGCCGGATGGAGAAGCCACCATCGCGCTTGCCCTCTCCGAAGACGCCTTCGTGGAGAAGGTCTTTTCGCAGGGGCGAGTCCTTCCCTTTTCGTTTGCGGCAGGCTCCCTGCGCATTGCGCTGCCCCCGGAAACCTCCGGGAAAGAGGAGATCCCGCTGACCGTCGCCTACCGCATCCCGTTCCGGGACCGCGTCCCCGAGGACCCCCTGAACACCGACGACCCGGGCTACGGCGTGCGGGGAACGATCCGGGAGCGAGGGACGTTCTTAAGCGACGCGGCCGCGTGGTACCCCGGGATTCCCGGGAGCATTTTCACGTTCCGCCTGCGCGTCGAGGGCCCGGAAGGATACGAAGCGGTCACGGCGGGAACGCTCGCCCGCCGGGAGACGGCCGGCGGCATCACCCGTTCGGAATGGGAAGGCCGCGAGCCCCTGGACGCCATCTCCCTCTCGGCGGGCCCCTACCGCGTCCGGGAGGGCGCATCCGGGGAGACGAAACTTTACACCTTCTTCTATCCGGAAAGCGAAGCGCTCTCGGAGAAGTATCTTTCGGCCGTCGACCGGTATCTCGATCTCTACCGGGGGATCTTCGGCCCCTACCCGTTCGGGAAGTTCGCCGTCGTGGAGAACTTCCTCCCCACGGGATACGGCTTCCCTTCCTACACGCTGCTCGGAAGCACCGTCCTCCGCCTGCCCTTCCTCCTCGAGACCAGCCTCGGCCACGAGGTGGCCCACTCCTGGTGGGGAAACGGGGTCCGCGTCGATTCCGCCCGGGGGAACTGGTCCGAGGGTCTGACGACGTACGTGGCCGACCATCTCTACAAGGAACGGGCGTCGCCCCGGGAAGGGAGGGACTACCGCCAAAAGATCCTGCGAGACTTCCGCACCCTCGTTCCTGCGGAAGAAGACCTCCCCCTGGCATCGTTCACCGGCCGCGACAGCCCCGCCTCGAGGGCCATCGGGTACGGGAAGGGAGCGATGGTCTTCCACATGGCCCGGCGGATCGCCGGGGAGGAGGCGTTCTGGAAAGGGTTGCGCCATGTGGCCCGGGAGAAGCTCTTCCGGGAGGCTTCGTGGGAAGATTTCGGGAAGGCGTTCCAGCGGGAATCCGGGATCGATTTTTCCCCCTTCTTCCGGCAGTGGGTCTACCGACCCGGCGCTCCGGTCCTTGCCCTGAAAGAGGTAACGGCCGAGCAGGCCGGGACCGGGTGGCGGGTTTCCGGAAAAATCGTCCAGGAGGAACCGTTCTACGACCTCCGCATCCCCTTACGGCTGATCGCCGAGGGGAAAAGTCTTGATGCCGTTCTTCATCTTGCGGCCGGCGAGGTCCCTTTTGCTTTTTCCACGGACACGATGCCGCGAAAGCTCGTCGTCGATCCGGAAACGGACCTCTTTCGGCGCCTCGATTCCTCGGAAATTCCCCCTACCGTCAACGGAATCCGGGGGTCGACGAACCTGTTGGTCGTCGCCGCCCGCGGTCTCCCCGACGATGTCCGGGAGGCCTCGAAACTCCTCCTCGCCGCCATCGGGAAGGAAAAGATCCCGATCCTTCGGGAGGAGGAAACCCCCCGGTCGCGGATCGCCGGACACGACGTGCTCTATCTGGGGCTGCCGCAGGAAAAGGGGTATCTGCCCCCCCTTCCCGGAGAGCTTGCCCTTTCCGCGGGAGGGTTCACGATCGAGGGGAAAGCATACGAGGCGCCCGGAGACTCCCTCTTCGTCGCCCTGCCCCACCCGTCCGACGGGGGACGGGTCGCGGCCCTCTTCCTCTCCCGTTCTCCCGATGCCGCCTCGCTTGCGGCACGAAAGATCCCCCACTACGGGAAGTACAGCTATCTGGTTTTTTCCCAGGGAACGAACCGGGCGAAGGGGATCTGGCCCCCCGGATCCTCCCCGACCGTCCATGAATTCCCCCCTGCCGGGACGTCCCGGTGACCGCCGATCCCGCTCACTTCCCGCTGCCGGGGGCGGTTCGCGCCGCTGCCGTCAGTTCCTCCGCATTCAGGGTATACGCCCTGGCGAACCCCGCAACGAAACGGGCCTCCTCGGGCACGAGACGGAACAGGGAAAAGTCCTCGAATTCGAAGAGCGGGGCGGAAGCGGGAAGACGATCCACGTACATCGCCTTCGCCTGCGCGTATCCCGGGGAATCCTCCCCCAGAAGTTTTGCTTCGCCCTGGATGCTCACGCGCGCAAGCGTTTGGGGATTTCCCGACCCCGGGTCGGGCTCGCTGATGACGAGCGAGGCGTTAGGGCTTTCCCAGAGGTTCCTCGTATGCCGGGAAAGCCCGCTCAACAGCATGAGGAACCCGCCGAAATCGGGCTCGCAGGCATAGGCCACCATGGATCCCAGCGGTCCCCCCGGTCCCGACGTGGCCAGGGCCGCCCACCGCTGTCCGCGGATGACCCGGGCAAGATGGTTCCTCACCTGTTTCTCCATGGGATCCTCCTTCGACGGGCGGTATCGGGCGAACGGGTCAAACCGTGCCCCTCCTGCGAAACCGCCGGGTAGCTGTGGCATAATATCAAAATTGATTCCCGGGAGAGAGACAGGGTCCGATGTCTTTTGATCGCACGGGGTTTTCTCGCATCAACGCGGCCGGCGTGCCGAAACCGCACGGGTTGTACAACCCGGCCTACGAGCACGACAGTTGCGGAGTGGGCTTCGTCGCCCGGCTCAACGCGACGGCGGACCACGCCATCGTGGACCACGCCGTCTCGGTCCTCGTGAACCTCGAGCACCGGGGGGCGATCGGCGGCGACAAGTCGACGGGGGACGGGGCAGGCCTCCTTCTGCAGATCCCGGACGCCTTTTTCCGCTACGGTTGCCGCGACCTGGGGTTCCCGCTTCCGCCCCGCGGCCAGTATGCGGCGGGCCTCGTCTTTCTCCCGACGGACGAGGACCTTGCCGACCGGTGCGTGCACACCTTCGAACGGGTGGCAGCGGAGGAAGGGTGCCCGGTTCTCGGATGGAGGCCGGTCCCCGTGAACCCGGATCCTCTCGGGGATCTCGCCCGGATGACGAAGCCGGCGATCCGCCAGTGCTTCCTCTCGTGCGGGGCCTTCGCCGGCGACGCCTTCGAGCGGAAGCTCTACGTCATCCGGCGCCTGGCGGAGAAAGAGGTACGCAGCTGGGCCGACGGCGACGCGAGCCAGTTCTACGTCCCCAGCCTTTCGTCGCGCACCATCGTCTACAAGGGACTGCTCACCGGATCCCAGCTCAACGTCTTCTACCCGGACCTGCGCGATCCCTCCTTCGCGAGCGCCTTCGCGGTGGTGCACCAGCGGTTCAGCACGAACACCCTCCCCACGTGGCACCTCGCGCACCCGTTCCGGTTCCTCGCGCACAACGGGGAGATCAACACCCTGCGGGGGAACATCAACCGGATGCGCGCCCGGGAGGCGATCCTCGAGTCGGACCGGTTCGGCGACGACCTCGAGAAGATCAAGCCCGTGATCCTCGAGGAGGGAAGCGACTCCGCGATCTTCGACAACGCCCTCGAGCTCCTCGTGATGGGGGGACGCTCGCTTCCCCACGCCATGATGATGATGGTCCCGGAGGCGTTCGGGGCCAAGTTCCACATGAGCGAGGACAAGCGGG
>DASUAN010000230.1:0-2935 GCA_035763765.1 Candidatus Deferrimicrobiaceae bacterium | reverse complement strand
TGCTGATGTGTCCGCCGGAAAAATCCTCCATCTCCGACTTTGCCCCGTCGTTCTTCAGGGAAACGACGTTGCACCGCACGGCCACGTCGTCTTTTCCCAGCTCCACCCCCATGGAAGCGGCCTCCAGGGGGGATCGCCCCGTGTAGACCTCCCGGGGGTCGTATCCCATGATGCTCAGGTTCGAAACGTCGCTTCCCGGGTACATGTCTTCCGGGACCACCTGGACCATGCCCAATGCGCCGTGGGAGGCGATGAAATCCATGTGCGGCTTGTTCGCCACCGCAAGCGGGGTCCGGTCCCCGAGGGAGGAAATGGGCCAGTCGGCCATTCCGTCGCCGATCAGGATGATGAATTTCCGACTCACGTGGTCGCTCCTTCTAGAACCCGAGCATCTTCAGGACTTCCGCCGTATCCGATGGGATGGTGACGGGCTCCACCGACTGCGCGATCGCGTTGTCCGGATCCTTCAGTCCGTGTCCGGTCAAGGTGCAAACGATCTGCTCCCCTTCCCGGAAGTACGATTCCCTTCCCAATTTTATCACGCCGGCGACCGACGCCGCTGACGCCGGTTCGCAGAAGATTCCCTCGGATTCGGCCACGAGCTTGTACGCTTCGAGGATCTCCGCGTCGCTGACCATGCGGATGAGCCCTCCCGATTCGTCCCGGGCCGTCTCGGCCTGCTTCCAGGAAGCGGGGTTCCCGATCCGGATGGCGGTCGCGACCGTCTCGGGCTTCCGCACCGGGTGCCCCCGGACGATGGGAGCCGCTCCCTCGGCCTGCCAGCCGAGCATCCTGGGAAGGCGTTTCGATCGGCCGGCCGCCTGGTACGCCTTGTAGCCGGCCCAGTACGCGGTGATGTTTCCCGCGTTCCCCACGGGAAGAACGTGGCAGTCCGGAGCGTCGCCCAGGGCGTCGCAGATCTCGAAGGCCGCGGTCTTCTGCCCCTCGATGCGATACGGGTTGACCGAGTTGACCAGGGTCACCGGAAACCTCTCGGAGATCTCGCGCACGAGACGGAGCGCGTCGTCGAAGTTCCCCAGGATCTGGATGACCTGGGCGCCGTGGATCATCGCCTGGGAAAGCTTGCCGAGAGCGATTTTCCCCTCCGGAATGAGGACGAACGCCTTCATTCCCGCCCTCGCCGCGTAGGCCGCAGCGGACGCGGAGGTGTTCCCCGTGGACGCGCAGATCACGCAATCCGATCCCTCGGCTTTCGCCATCGACACCGCCATCGTCATCCCGCGATCCTTGAACGACCCCGTCGGGTTCAGGCCCTCGTACTTCAGGTAGACCTGCGCTCCGGGACAAACGGAGCGGGACAGATTCGGCGCGGGGATGAGCGGGGTATTCCCCTCGTGGAGGGTCACCACGCACTCGTCGGAAACCCGCGGCAGGAGATCGCGGTATCGGCGGATGATTCCTTCCCGGTTCATCGGACGGTCTCCTCGGCGGGTCACAGGTTGTTTTCGATCCGGATCATCCGGGTCCGGTCCAGGACGACGGGGAGCCGGTCGGTCTCCTCGAGGGCGGCGCGCATGTCCTTCTCCTTCGCGTGGTGGGTCACGATGAAGATCGGAACGGCGCTCTCCTGCTTCCGCCCTTTCTGGATGACGGAGGAGATGCTGATCTGGTGGGCTCCGAGGATCCCGGCGATCTTCGACAGGACGCCGGGCTTGTCGACCACCAAAAAACGGAGGTAGTACTCGGAGTCCACTTCGGTGAACGGGGACACGGGGGTTCCCTTGCCGGAGAGCTGGTTGTGGAACCCGCTCGGCGGAATCCGTCCGGAGATCCCCTTCCCGAGGTTTCGCGCGATCTCGATCACGTCGCTCACCACGGCCGATGCCGTCGGGAGCTTCCCGGCCCCCTGCCCGTAGTAGAGGGAGGATCCGACGAAGTCACCCTTCACGTAGATCGCATTGAATGGCCCCCCGACCGTCGCCAGAAGATGGTCGGAGGGGATCATCGTCGGATGCACGTGGACTTCGATCCCGGATCCCCGCTGTTTCGCGATGGCGAGCAGCTTGATCGTGTACCCGAACTCGCGGGCGAACGTGATGTCCTGCGCGGAAACGTCCCGGATCCCCTCGACGAAGATGTCCGCGAGGGGTACCCTCCCCCCGGTGGCAAGCCAAACGAGGATGGCCAGCTTGTGGGCGGAGTCGATCCCGTCCACGTCGAAGGACGGGTCGGCCTCGGCGAGACCGATCTTCTGGGCTTCGGCGAGCACCTCCGCGAACTCCTTGCCTTCGTTGGTCATCCGGCTGAGGATGTAGTTGCACGTTCCGTTGATGATTCCGAAGATCTCGTTGATCCGGTTGGCGGCAAGCCCCTCCCGCAGGACCCGGATGATGGGGATCCCCCCGCCGACGCTGGCCTCGAATCCGAGGTCCACCCCGGCGACGGCCGCGGCCCGGCTGATCTCCTCCCCGTGCTCCGCCAGAAGCGCCTTGTTCGCGGTCACGACCGATTTCCCCTGCCGGATCGCTTCCAGAAGGAACTCCCGGGCGGCCCCTTTCCCGCCCACCAGCTCGACCACGATGTGGACGGCCTGGTTTCGGACCACCTGGAAGCCGTCGTTGGTAAGGATCTCTCCCGGCAGGGAAACGTCCCGTTCGCGCTCGAGGTCGATGTCGGCGACCTGCACGAGCCGGATGGGGATTCCGATTCTTCTCCGGAGCAGCTCGGCATTGTCCAGGAGAAGCTTCACCGTCCCCGTGCCGACGGTCCCGAAGCCGATGATTCCGACACCGATCTCCTTCCTTTCCGGATTCATCGGGCCTTCACGCGGACCGGCGCCTGCAGAACGATCTTCGCCCCGCGGATCGCCTGCCGGATCCGGTGCTCGTTCTCCACCAATGCAAACCGGACAAACCCCTCGCCGTGCTCCCCGAACCCGCCGCCCGGGGAGACGGCTACTTTCCCCGTGGTCAAC
>DASUAN010000229.1:0-2912 GCA_035763765.1 Candidatus Deferrimicrobiaceae bacterium | reverse complement strand
GACCAGCCGGTGCACCTCCTCCATGGCTCCCCCCAGGAAGATCGTTCCCACCGGGGGAAACTGTTTTCCCAGCTCCTCGGAGAGCAGGGAGATCCGGGCTTCCGCCTCGGCCTCGCGCAGGACCCGCCGGACCACGTGGCGAAGCTCCTCGGGTTCCCGGAGGGGCTTCGTGAGGTAGTCCGAGGCCCCCGCCCGCATCGCTTCCACCGCGTTCCCGATGGAACCGTAGGCGGTGACGATGATCCAGCGGGCCCCGGGACGCACCGTCCGGCCCTCCCGCATCAAGTCCATTCCGGAAAGGTCGGCCATGCGCAGATCGGTGAGGACGAGGTCGAAATCCGACCGGTGCAATGCCTCGAGCCCCTCCTTCCCGCCGGAAGCCTCCTCCACGGCGTATCCCTCCTCCTTCAGAACGGCGGCAAAGAAGGAACGGATCATCCCGTCGTCGTCCACCACCAGGATGTTTTTCGGCATTCCGAATCACCCCTTCCCGGGAAGGCGGACCCAGAGGATCGCGCCGCCCTCCCCGCCCCGGTTGCGAATCCCGATGCGGCCTCCCATCCCCTCGATCACCTTCTTCGAGTAGGCCAGCCCGAGCCCCGTGCCGTCCGGCTTCGTCGTGTAAAACGGCGTGAACAGTTTCGGCAGGTCGGCGCCAGGGATCCCCGGGCCGGTGTCCTCCACCCGGATCTCCGCCCACTTGCCGTCTCTTGCCGCCTCGACCTGGAGGGTCCCCTTTGCCCCCATCGCCTCGATCGAGTTGCGGACCGCGTTCCGCAGGACCCGCCCCAGCTTGTCGGGATCGGCCAAGGCGAACAGGCCCTTCGGGACGGACACCTCCACCTCCCCGCCCCATCCCGCGGACTCGGCGTCCACCGTGTCGCGGACGAGGTCGAGGAGGGGGACGGGGACGACGGCGTACGTCTCCTGCCTCGAGAACAGGAGAAGCTCGTTGACGAGGGACTCGATCCGGCCCGCCGCCCGCAGCGCGTTGTCCAGCCCCTCCTTTCTGGGGCCGTGGGGCTCGACCTTCTCGCTCACCCACTGGGTGAACCCCTTGACGCTGCCCAGGGCATTGCGGATCTCGTGCGCGAGGGTCGCGGTCATCTGGCCGATGAGGGCGAGCCGTTCCTGCCGTTCGGCCTCTTCCTGGAGTCTCAGCTGCCGGGACACCACCCGGTCCAACGCGGCGCCCACCGTCCAGAGGAGGAGCAGGACGACCGCCACCGTCCACCGCATCCGGCGCGTTCCGGCAAGGATCCGGTCCGCCGGCGTCGTGTGGAGCACGGTCCGGAGCAGTTCCGGGCCCCCGTGGAGGGGGTGGAGGATGTAGTCGTACTCGTACGCCGGCAACCCGGTCCCCAGGACGACCCTCCGCCCGGTGGGCTGCCCGGTCCGCAGCCATTCCCCGGGGTCCTTCGGCAGCCGGGTGCCCATCATCCGCACATTGGTGTGGAAGCGGATCGTCCCGTCCCCCTTCGCGATCAGCGCGTAGGCCACCACCCGGTCCGAGAGGATCATCCGGACCTGCCCGTCCGTTTTGCCCCCCCCGGCGCGCAGGGCGCTTTCCGTGGCGGAGGAAAGGGCGAGGGCGGTGCTCTCCAGCGACCGGTCGGCGAGGGACTCCACCGTGCGCTCGTTCATCACCGTCGCATAGAGGATGGCGGAGGAAGACACCGCGAGGAACGCGAACAGGACGATCCGCAGGACCGCGGGAAGAACGGGGCGCATGTGCCGATGACTCCCTCCGCCCGCCCCCACCGCCAAAAGGGGACGCGATCGATTGATCGACATCGCTATTATCGCCCCGGGGGCAAAGGGGTTCCCCCGCGAGGCGGCCGGCCGCCTCCTACGTGGTGTCCAGCCTCTCCAGCTTGCGATAGATCGTCCGGCGGCTCATGCCCAGAAGACGGGCGGCCTCGGCCTTGTTGCCGCCGGCCTGCTCGAGGGCCTTGCGGATGGCCAAGGCCTCCTCCTCGGGATTTAAGCCGGCAGACGGTGCGCGGGACTCGAAATAGGAAAGGAAGTCGGGGGGCAGGTTTTCCACGGTGATCACGTTCTGGCGGCAGCGCACGAAGGAGTGCTCCAGAAGGTTTTCCAGCTCCCGCACGTTCCCGCGCCAGGGATAGTCCAGAAACATCCGTTCGACGTCCGAGGAGATGCCCTTGATCCCCTTGCCCAACTTTCGGTTGAACCTGCCACGGAAATGCTCCGCCAGGAGCAGGATGTCGTCCCGGCGCTCCCGCAGCGGCGGCACGTGGATCTGCGCCACTTTCAGCCGGTAGTAGAGATCCTCGCGGAACTCGCCGGCGGCGACCCGTTCCTGCAGATCGCGGTTGGTCGCGGCCACCAGGCGCACGTCGACCTTGATGGGCGTGGCGTCGCCGACCCGCTCGAATTCCATGGTCTCGATCACCCGCAGCAGCCGCAGCTGCATGCGCAGGGTCGTTTCCCCGATCTCGTCCAGGAAGATGGTGCCGCCGTCCGCCCGCTGGAAGCGGCCGACCTTTTCCTTCACCGCCCCGGTGAAGGCCCCGGCCACGTGGCCGAACAACTCGCTTTCCAGCAGGTTTTCCGAAAGCGCCGCGCAGTTGACCTTGACCAGCGGGCCCTGCCGCCGCTGTCCCCAGTGGTGCAGGGCGTTTACCACCAGCTCCTTGCCGGTGCCGCTCTCGCCGGTGATCAGCACCGTGGTCCGGACGTCCGCCAGATCGCGGATCATGGCCCGCACCTTCTCGATGCTTTTGCTCAGGCCCACGATGGCGTCGATCTCCCGGGATCCCTGTAGGGTGCGCTCCATACTCACCAGCCGGGTCTCGTCGCGCACCACCATCGCCGCGCCGGCAAACCGGTTCGTCCCCCCCAGGAGCGGCGATGCGGTCACGCTGACCACCTGCTGCTTCCCCGGGGCC
>DASUAN010000228.1:0-6086 GCA_035763765.1 Candidatus Deferrimicrobiaceae bacterium | reverse complement strand
CACCTCCACGTCCCGGTAATGGCCCGGGACCCAGATCCGGCGTGCGTGATGATCTCGGCGATCCTTCCGGTACCTGCCGTCGTAATAGTCATGGTCGGGTCCGCCCCGCTCGAACTCCCAATGGCCGGGGATCCACACCTGCACCTCCACATCCCGGTAATGGCCCGGGACCCAGATCCGGCGTGCGTGATGATTTCGGCGATCCTTCCGGTACCTGCCGTCGTAGTAGTCATGGCCGGGTCCGCCCCGCTCGAACTCCCAATGGCCGGGGATCCATCGCCTTTCGATCCGGGTCGTGTAGTGCCCGGGGACCCACACTTCCTCGGGGGGGTAATACACCCGCGGTGGGGGTGCATATACCGGAACCGGGTAGGGATGGGCGTTCGCGATCGCGTTTCCGAGAATCGTCACGCCGATGATCCCGGTCAGAATCTTCCCGGCGGTCGCCCACTCCCGGTCCCCTGCCAAGGCGGGGGAAGGGGCCATCGCCGCCAGAAACGCCGCCGCAACCGTTATCGCAACCAGTTTCTTCATCGTCTTTTCCTCCTTGCCTTGGGCTCCCTCTGCCGGGGTAAACCCGGCATCCCTGCGGAAAGTTTCCTGGTCCTGCCGATAAGACGGGAAAGGAGTCGCGGATATTCAACCGGCGGCTATTCGGCGGAAAGGATGAGAATCAGTACGCCTTTCTGGTGGGAAGGTCCCCCCACGAGCACCATCCCCCCCCGGGAAAGACCCAGCGTCGTCGTGAGGAGATTGCGCTCCCCCTCCATGATCTGGACGGCAAGCCGGACCTTGTTTCCCTTGGCGGGGACGGGAGTCACCCGCATCGACCGGTTCCCGGGAAGGGGGAAATCCCCGGTCTCGCCCACCTGCAGGGTCCGCTTCCGGCGGTCGAGCATCCGGTAGGAAGAGTAGGTGAACATGGAGTGCAGCTGGTTCCGGATCGAGGCGAGCGCGGGGTCCGTGGTGGTCCCTTCGTTGGAGGCCACGACGACGCCCAAATCGACCGTGACCGGGGCGTCGGGGGAGGCAGCGACGGGACTCGCGAAAAGGAGAAGCCCAAGGAGAACGATCGCCGGGAGGTTTCCTCCCGGTTTCCGGTCACGTCTTCCCATTTTCGATGATCCAGATCACCCGTGGAAGTTCCTCCCCCTTGTCCACGAGGGCCACTGTCGCCGATTCGGATTCGATGGATTCCACCGTGACGTCGAAACTCTTCGGGCGAAACGGGACCTCCAGCCCATCCGAAGGATAGAACAGAAGCGCCAAAACCACAAGGACGGCGGCCGCCGGAACCCAGAACCACCGGCGGAGATACGAGGCGTACCACGGCTCCCTCCGCTCCTCGATGCCGGCCCGGACGCGGGTCCACAGGGCGGAAAGCTCCGGCTCCCTCGCCTCGACGCGCGCGGCGGACCACAGGCGCAGCATGTCGCCCGCCCGCCGAAGCTCCGCCTCCTCGGCTCCGCACGGCCCGCAGACCCCGAGGTGGTCGCGGACCTCTGCCGCCACGCGGGGGGGCAGACGCCCGTCGATCAGATCGTGGATCTTCTGTCTCGCTTCCCTGCACTCCATCGCTTACCCTTCCCGGAACCCTTTCAGCGCCTCTCTCAGTTTCGCCCGCGCATAATGGAGGCGCGACATCACGGTTCCTACCGAGCAGTCCAGGATCGTTGCGATCTCCTCATACGCCAGCCCTTCCACTTCCCGGAGGAGGATGACCGTCCGGTGGTATTCCGGCAGGGCCGCGATCGCCCGGGACAGCCCCTCCGCGAGTTCCCGGTTCCCTGCAAGCTCCTCCGGGGTCTTCGGGTAGACCCTGGCTCCGGGTTCCGCCGTCTCCCCGGAAACCCACGCGTCGTCGAAGGAGACCGTGGGCGACCTCGACGCCTTTCTCCACCGGTCGATCGCCTGGTTGACCAGAAGACGGTAGAACCAGGTGTAGAAATTCGACCCGAACCGAAAGTCCGAAAGCTTGTAGTACGCCTTCACGAAGGCGTCCTGCAGGACATCCTGGGCTTCGTCCGGATCTCCCACGATCCCCAGGGCCACTCCGTAGGCCCGCCGCTTGTACCTCTCCATCAGATCGCGGAACGCCCCCTCGTCCCCGTCCAGCGCGGCCCGGACGAGACCTTCGTCCGGGTGACGTCCGCTTTCATTCCCAGTCATAGGACGTGGGTCCCCCGCGATCTATTCATCCCCCGGCGCTCCGCCTCAGTGGACTTCCCCCCAATGTTTCCCCCGGCTTACGGACACGGTGAGAGGCACCGACAGCGAGACCACTCCCTCCATCGCCCCCTTCAGGATCCGTTCCGCCTCCCCCGCCTCGGTCTCGGGGCACTCGGCGATCAGTTCATCGTGGATCTGGAGGACCAGCCCGGCGCGCATCCGGCGCTCCCGGAACTCCCGGTCCACGCGGATCATGGCCATCTTGATGATGTCGGCGGCGCTGCCCTGGATCGGGGTGTTGATCGCCATCCGCTCCGCCGCTTCCCGGAGAACCCGGTTCTGCGAGTTGATGTCCCGGAGGAACCTCCGCCTGCCCAGGATGGTGTGGACCGATCCGTCCTTTCTCGCCTGTTCCTTGAGCCCCTCGATGTAGCGGTCGACGCCCGGGTAGCGCCGGAAGTACTGGTCGATGTACTGCTTCGCCTCCTTCCCCCCGATCCCGAGCTCCCGGGACAGCCCGAAGGGGCTCATCCCGTAGAGGATCCCGAAATTGATCACCTTGGCCCGCCGTCGAAGCTCGGGGGTTACCCCGGAAGGGTCTACCCCGAAGACGGCGCAGGCGGTGGCGATGTGGATGTCCTCCCCTTCCCGGAACCTTCGCGTGAGCTCGGCGTCCCCCGACAGGTGGGCGAGCAGGCGCAGCTCCACCTGGGAATAGTCGGCGCCGACGAACAGCCATCCGGGATCGGCCACGAACCCCGAGCGGATCCTCCTGCCCAGGTCGGCGCGCACCGGGATGTTCTGCAGGTTCGGGTCGGAGGAGGAGAGCCGTCCCGTCGCGGTCTGGGTCTGGTGAAAGGTCGTGTGGATGCGGCCGTCCCCCGGGTCCACCATCCCGGGAAGGACGTCGACGTAGGTGGAACGGATCTTGGCGAGCGTCCGGTATTCGAGCACCAGGGCGGGGATCTCATGGGCCCCCTTGAGCTGCTCCAGCACCTCCACGTCCGTCGAGTAGCCGGTCTTCGTCCTCTTGACCGGCGGCAGCCCGAGTTTCTCGAACAGAAGGAAAGAAAGCTGCTTGGGGGAATTGATGTTGAACTCCGGGCCCGCGATCGCCGCCACCCTTTCCTCGATCTCCCGCGTTGCTTCGGCCAGTTCCTCCGACAGTTCCCCGAAGATCCCGGGATCGATGCGGATCCCCCTTTTCTCCATCCGGAACAGGACCGGCAGCAACGGCATGTCGACTTTCCGGAAGATCTCGGTGAGCCCGGCCTCCGCGAGCTTCTCCTCGAGGATCCGTCCCAGCACGGCGACTTCCTCGGCCTGCGCTGCCAAACCCTCTTCCCCCTGGCCGGGCGGACCCTGCCCGGGAAGGAACCGGTCGCGGATCTTGGCGAGGGTCGGAGTGCCCTCCTCCGGGGCGAGCAGGTAGGCGCCGATCTGCAGATCGAAGAGCACACCCCCCTCGTCGGGCAAGGAGACGTCGCCGTGTCGTCGAAGGAAGCTCTTCCCGTCGTGCAGGAAGACCGTTCCCCCGGACTCCCCGACCCGGCGGACGAGGTCGGATGCGGCCGGAGCCGGGAGGAACCAGATCCCGCGGCCGGGCACCGCGGCGGCGGTTTCCCCCTCTTCTTCCCCGGACGCGGCGACCCCCACCCGGGATGGGGGGATGTCCCCGATGGCGCCGATCAGATCGTCGGCGCCTTTTCCCCGTGTCCATTCCCGGGGGGGCCGCTTCCCCGGGCCGGGAGGAGGCAACTCCGCGGGCGGAAGCTCGAGATCCTCGAGCAACTTCCGGAAACCCAGCCTCCGGAAAAGCGCGGCGACCTTTTCCCGATGGATCCCCCGCGGCTTCAAATCCTCGATCCGCTGCCGGAGCGGGACGTTCCTGTCGATCGTCGCCAGCTTCCGGCAGAGCCGGGCCATCTCCGCGTTCTTCTCGATCTTCTCCCTCTGTTTCCCCTTGAGCCGGTCGGTGTGGGCCAGGAGGTTTTCCACGGTCCCGAACTCCCGGATCAGGCCGGATGCGGTCTTTTCGCCGATGCCCGGGACGCCGGGGACGTTGTCGGAGGGATCCCCCGCAAGGGCGATCAGCTCCGCGACCTGGTCCGGACCCACCCCGAACGCTTCCCGGACTTCCTCGGCCCCGACCGTCCTCTCCTTCAGGCCGTCCCGCACGCGGACCTTCTTCGACACCAGCTGATAGAGGTCCTTGTCGGAGGAGATGATCACGACCTCCATCCCTCTCTCCTCCGCGATCCTTGCCAGGGTGCCGATGATGTCGTCCGCCTCCGCGCCCGAAACCTCGATCCTCGCCACCCCCAGGGCGTCGATCGCCTCCTTGACCAGCGGGACCTGGGCCAGGAGCTCTTCCGGGACCTTGAGCCGGTTCGCCTTGGATTCGGGAAAGAGGTCGTGCCGGGGCGTGGGTTCGGGGGAATCGAAGACGGCGGCGACGGCGTCCGGGCTCTCCTCCCGGAGGATCTTCAGGAGAATCCTCACGGTTCCCAGCACGACGTTGGTCGGCGTGCCGTCCGGGGCCGTCAGCCGGGGGAGACCGTAAAAGGTGCGGTAGAGAACGTTGTGCCCGTCAATCAGATAGAGAGACGTCATCGGCGACCTGTTGGAATTCCACCACCAGCGTCTCGGCGAACGTGTCTCCCGCCCGCTGGCCGTCGGCATCGTAGAACCCGAGGTACGTCTCGATCAGCAGGATCGCCATGCCGACGGTGTAGGCGAGGAACGGCCCGACGATCGGGACGAGGTAGAGGAGAAACGGGGAGGACACGGTCAGGTTCCGGAGGAGGGAGGACTGGAAATCCATCGGTTCCCGGTCGACGCGGACGACCTTGAGGCCCGTCAGCCACTTGCCCGCACTCCGCCCTCCGGGAAACCCGTCGCCCATCAGGAGATAGAACAGGGCGGCGAAGGCCCCGGCGGGGCCGGGGATCTGCCAAAGCGACATGGCGATGATGAAGTCGGCCGCCTTCCCCACCACCCGGGCCAGATACCGCGCTCGGCGGGCATCCCGGAAGTACTCCCTCTGCTCTTCCCAGCGAAACGCCATCCCTCACCCTCCTCCTTCCCCGGTCGCCCGGGAGAAGAAGAGGAACGCCATCTGCGGCCGGCGGCTCCCGGGCTGGGTCACGAAATGGATCGATTCGAACCGGTATCCTTCGCCGGTCCAGCGGTTGAGCTCCTCCTCGATCTCCCGGTCAAAAACGTTTGCGATCTCGACGACCTTGTAGGTAGCGTCGAACGGTCCCGGCATGGCGGTCACCCCGCGAGGACCTTCGCCGCCTCCTTGGCGGCGTAGGTCAGGATCAGGTCGGCTCCGGCCCGTTTGATCGACACCAGGATCTCCATCATCACCCGGTCGCCGTCGATCCAGCCCAGTCGCTGGCCGGCCTTCACGATCGAGTATTCCCCGCTGACGTTGTAGGCCGCCACGGGCAGGTCAAAGGCCTCCCGAACGCGGCAGACGACGTCGAGGTAGGAAAGCGCGGGCTTGACCATGACGATGTCCGCCCCCTCCTGGATGTCGAGCGCCACCTCCCGGAGCGCCTCCCGCACGTTGGGGGGATCCATCTGGTACGACCGGCGGTCCCCGAACCGCGGGGCGCTTTCCGCCGCGTCCCGGAACGGCCCGTAGAAAGCGCTTGCGTACTTGGCGGCGTACGACATGATGGGGATCCCTTCGTACGACTCCTCGTCCAGCGACCTCCGGATGGCCGCCACCCGCCCGTCCATCATGTCGGATGGGGCCACCATGTCCGCTCCCGCCCGGGCGTGCGTCACCGCGCTCCGGGCCAGGATGTCCAGCGTGGCGTCGTTGTCCACGTCGCCGTCCCGGGTGAGAATCCCGCAATGGCCGTGGTCGGTGTACTCGCAGAAACAGACGTCGGTGATCACCCGGA
>DASUAN010000227.1:0-6884 GCA_035763765.1 Candidatus Deferrimicrobiaceae bacterium | reverse complement strand
TCGAGAAGCAGCCGCCCTGGGCCTGGCCGAGGATGTCGTACGAGGCGCGGTTCCGGCCCGGGCCCCAGCCGCCGAAGCCGCCCATCCACTGGTAGACGACCCGGGGATTGACCTGGGTGTGCTGACGGTACCCGATCCCCCACCGGTCGAACGTTCCCGCCCGGTAGTTCTCGGCGAAGACGTCGGACTTGGCCGCCAGACGCTTCATGATGTGGATCGCTTCCGGCTTGTGGAAGTCGAGCGAAACGAAGTACTCGTTCGCGTTGGCGCCGAAGAAGCCCAATCCCGTCCCCTTGTCCGGCATCCAGCGGGAGAGGGGATAGAGAAACGGCTCGTTGAACGGCGTGGTGTGCCGCATCGGCTCGCCCCGCTTGGGCAGTTCGACCTTGATCGTCTCGGCGCCCAGCTCCGCGAGGTAGTTCGCGCAGGAGGGGCCGAGGATGTACTGGGTCGTGGAGATCGCCCGGATCCCTTTCAGGACCTCGGGCTTTTCGTACCGCTTCTGGGTATCGAAGACGGTCTGGCAGAAATCCTCGAACGTCATATCTTTGAGTGCTTTGCTGATCGTCATTAGATCACCCCTCCCTTCCGAAGAGCTGTCAGTTTCTCTCTATCCAGGCCTGCGAGGCGGCGGTACACGTCCTCGTTATGCTGGCCGACGGTCGCGCCGATCCACTTGATCCGGCCTGGCGTGTTGTTGCCGATGAAGCTGGACGCCCCGAGAAGGACATTCCCGTAGTTGATGTCGTCGCAGATCTCGATGTGCCCTCGATACTTGTAGTGCGGGAACTCGCACACCTCGTCGAGGAAGGAGACGCCGCCGGAAGCCACTTCCTCTTCCTGGAGCGCCTTCTCGCATTCGGCCCGGGTCTTGTCCTTGGTCCAGTCGCACATGGTGGTGTAGGTCTCGACCTGCATGTAGTGCGGGAGCCGGTCGGTCACCACGCGCAGCTTCGGGTCCTCGCAGATGTGCTGCTCGAGCTCCGGCCTGTCTTTCCCTACGGTCCTCCAGATCCGGAACCAGAGGCGGTCGTGCCCGCCGCCGACCATGATCTGCCCGTCGGCGCACGGGTTCACGGCGTAGATGTTGATGGCCAGGTCCCAGTTCCCGTACCGGGGACGGACCGAGCCGTCCATGCCGTACCAGCCCCAGTTGTAGTCGATGATCCGCATGACGCCCTCGGCCGCCGTGCCTTCCACGAACTGGCCTTTCCCCAGGAACCTCTCCCGGGCATAAAGGGCCGCCATCACGCCCATCGCCGCGAAGGTGCCGCCGACCTGGTCGGCGAGCCACCACCCGGAACGGGTCGGCGTGCCGCCGAACGCCACCGGGGCGCCGGTGCCGTGGGTGAAGCCCATCGCGTTCTGTCCGACCGGGTCCATCGCCCCCGGCTGGTCTTTGAGTGGGCCCCACTGGCCGCGCTCGCCCACCCACAGGTAGATGAGCCGCGGGTTGATTTCGGACAGCTGGCGGTATCCGATCCCCAGCTTGTCGAACTCCCCCGGAGGGGCGTTTTCGATCAGGATGTCGACCTGCGGGATGATTTTCTTGATCAGTTCCTGGGCCTCTTTCTTCGTCACGTCGAGGGTGACGGAGAGCTTGTTCCTCGCTTCGGCCAGAAACCGCGGGCTGCACTTCTCGCCGTTGGCGGCGGTAAATGCATACTCTTCACGGCCGAAAGGAACCATCCGGCGCAGCGGGTCGCCGCCCGGCGGCTCGACCATGATGACCTCGGCCCCCAGTTCCGAGAAGTGGGAGGAGCACCAGTGACCGATGATCTGGTTCGTCGTGAAATCCAGAACGCGGATCCCGTCCAGGGACTCCGGCTTGTCGGCATTGAACTGCTGCCGGACCTGGGATTCGATCCACAGGGAGTACTCCTTCCGCTTCTCGTCCACGCCGGCATACACTTCGTCGGTCGTCGGCGGTGGGACGGCGGGCCACGGAAGGACCTTGATCTTCGGCCGTTTCTTTTCTGTACGCCACTTTTCAGCCATTCTCTCCCTCCTTGCAAAATTTTACAGGCTGCAGTACTTCCCTAACTTTTCCAATCGAATTCGGCTTCACGCCTCGAGATCCCAAATGCCCCCGGTCCATCCCCCCTTTCTGTTTCCCCTCCGGGACGAGCGATAAATTCCCCATACCCCCTTCCGCATGAAAGGGAAAACTCAAATAAAATCAGGTGCTTTTGCCGAGCTTGAGGTTAAGATTTTCGAAATATGGTTCTATTTTATATCGTTACCGAGGGGGGCGTGTCAAGTTATTTTTTCTTTATAAAACCTTTTTTTGCCGTTTCAGGATCATCTGGCTTCCCACCGTGCCATAGGCGATGCCGTCGCGGTTCGGCGCAATGAGCGGGATGGCCGAAACCAGTTCCCAACCATCGTTGCCCGCTTCGTGCAGCCAGTCCATGTCCGCGGCCAATCCTTCCGCCGTCTCCTTGAACATCACGATTTTTTCCATGTATTCCAGCATCATACGTCAATTTTCCTCCTCTTCGCCAAGAGTTTGGATCGGTATCCCCGTTCCCTCCGAGACCACCGCCCGGATGGTGTCGAAAATCTCCTGTCTTTCTCTTTCTTTGCGCGACATCATCCGTAGCGCGAGAATCGTGACCTTGTCGTAAAGTCTTTTTCCTCCCTCGCCTTCCTGGCCGCCGCCCAGGGTTCTCAATATCAAACCATGATTCGATACGAACTTCTCATCGGTGAGAAAGGAGATCTGCCGCCCCGCATCGCTCAATTCGCCGGGAGAGGAGGAAAGGAGGAACCGGGCGAGGTGGCGCGCCATCATCGCAGAATCCATCTTTTCGTTGTCCCCCCTCAGGAGGTGCAATTTCTCCTCCTCGGGCATCAGCTTCCACACCAGGAAAGACACCGGTTGCGCCATCATCATCCTTCCCGTGGAATATCGGTCGATGAAATCGCTGATCAGCCGGTCGGACACGGCGCCGGCGATGGCCAGGATCAGCTCCCTCAAACCGTTGCCCGGGATCTCGTAGAAGGATGGATACAGGATCATGAAGGGGGAGACGATCGTGCGGATCTCCTCGGTGGTCAGGATGTCCATGTGGACAAGAGCGGACAGGCGCAGGTCCTTGAGCGACATCGTCGCCAAAGTCTGGCGCAATTCCCGCAGTTTCCATTCGGGAGGCGCCTCCCGGGGATACCTCTCCATCCCGGGCCCCAAAAGCATCTCCGGGTCGGCGGGAAGGCCCGCCGTCCGGGCGGCAAGGGTCCGGATCTGAACCAGGATCCGCTCGGTTTCCTCGATCGATTTCGCGGCGACAGCGTCCTGCACCAGGGGGGCGATCTCGCGGGCAGCGGCGCGCAGATCGGCAAGAGAAGCCTTCTCAAGCCGGTCCATCAAGTCGAAATACAAAGCGAATTCGAGAACTCCCTCGTTGAAGCCGGGGTCCGAGAGCATGTACGGCCGAAAGAGCATTCCCATCCGCGCGATCTCGCGGCGAAGCTGGAGCGGGGAGACATCTTCCAGGTGTTCCGCGATTCGTGGCCACTTCTCCCGGACCGCCATCTCCTGATACTCTTCCTGGGTGAGGTAAGGGGGGTGGAACCGTTCCCCCTCTTTTTTCTTCTCCAGGAGCTCCGCGACCGCGTACCCGGTGTAGGCCGGCACGAATCCCCCCGCGAAAGCCCGGAGTTCGCCCTCCGTGCGGTACTCGGTGTAGTCCTTGAGGAGTGCCTTCCGTGCCTCCCCGTCGAGGCAGTCCCCGAAGATCCGCATCGTGAACCGAAGGTGCTCTTCCCCGAATTTCTCGAGGTTTGCCATGATGTTGGCCGAACGGTCCTCGAGACGGCGCCGGACCAGCTCGGTGTACGATTCGATCATCCCGAGGGAATCCTCCCGCAAGGAGAAAGTCTCTCCCTTATATATATGTGGGTGTGGAAACCCGGGGAAAGGCCGAAAAACCGCCTATTCGGGCACCCCGGACACTTTCCTGCGAAGCATCTTCACCATCCGGTCGGCAAGGAACGCCTCCATGCCGCTTTCGTAATACTCCTCCTCGAGCCACTCCGCGATGTGGGCGCGCAGCTCCCGAACGATTTCCAGATCCCGGTCCATCACGAACACCACGATGCGCCGGTCATCCCCGTCGTAGAAACGGAACGCGAAACGGTCTTCGGGAAGGACATGGAAGTCGATTCCGACCACGTCCGCCGCCCACAGGTCGAGCGCCCGCTTCATCTCGCTCATCGTATAGATCTTCTCTCCGATGGCGATGGTATCGACCCCGGACCAGAGCGGGCCGAACTCCTTCTCGATCCGATCTTTCTCTTTCATGCTCCCTGGGCCACCGCCGTTCCCAACGGATCCGGCCCTTCCCACCGAAGATTCGCCAAAGGTTTATTAGTACACTTCGCCTTCCGGGCGTGTCAAGCCAAACCGAAACACCGTTTCCCGGGAAATGGAAAACCGTTTGGATTTCCGCCGGATGCTTGTCTTGACACCCCGCCCGGCCAGCGGATACAATTCGCCAACCGAAAACATGTTTTCCGCTGGAGCCCGGAGGGAAGACCGGATGAAAACGGCGAATTCGAGAAAACTGTTCCGGCAGGCGCAAAAAGCGATCCCCGGGGGGGTCAACTCCCCGGTGCGGGCCTTCCGGTCGGTCGGCGGCACCCCCCTGTTCATCGCCAGCGCGAAGGGATCCACCGTCACCGACGAGGACGGGAACACCTTCATCGACTTCGTCTCCTCCTGGGGTCCGATGATCCTCGGCCACGCCCACCCGAAAGTCCTCTCCGCGATCCGCCGCGCCGCGACCCGCGGGACGAGCTATGGGGCCCCCACGGCCGGGGAGGTCACGCTCGCCAACCGGATCCGCCGGGCCTTCCCCTCGATCGAGAAGGTCCGACTGGTCTCCTCGGGCACCGAGGCGGCGATGAGCGCCATCCGGCTGGCCCGGGGATTCACGGGGCGTGACAAGATCGTGAAGTTCGAGGGTTGCTACCACGGGCACGCCGACGCGATGCTGGTCAAGGCGGGTTCCGGGGCGCTTACCTTCGGGCAGCCCGACTCCCCCGGGGTTCCAAGGGATACCGCGAAAGACACGTTGACCGCCACCTTCAACGACGCCGCCTCCGTCCGCGGCCTCTTCGAGCGGAACGCAGGGCAGATCGCCGCCGTGATCGTCGAGCCGATCCCCGGCAACATGGGGGTGGTCCTTCCGGTTCCCGGGTTCCTGGAAGCATTGCGGGAGATCACCCGCCAGTCGGGGGCCCTCCTGATCTTCGACGAGGTGATCACGGGGTTTCGGGTCGCCTTCGGGGGCGCGCAGGAGCTGTTCGGGATCACCCCCGACCTCACCGTCCTCGGCAAGATCATCGGCGGAGGGCTCCCGGTGGGGGCGTTCGGCGGCAAGAAAGAGGTCATGGCCGCCCTCTCCCCCGAAGGACCCGTCTACCAGGCGGGGACCCTTTCCGGCAATCCGCTCGCCGTGGCCGCCGGAATCGCCGCCCTGGCCGAGCTGGGGAAGAAGGGGACCTACAAAACGCTCGCCGGAAAGGCGGATTACCTCGGCGAGGGGCTCCAGGAGGTCTTCCGGAAATCCGGCGTCCCGACCTGGACCAACCGGATCGGCTCCATGGGGACCACCTTTTTCCAGGAGGGCCCCGTCGTCGACTACGCGACGGCGAAGAAGAGCGATACGGCCGCCTACGGGCGATATTTCCGCGGCATGCTCGACCGGGGGATCTACCTCGCCCCGTCGCAGTTCGAGGCGGGCTTCGTCTCCCTGGCGCACACCCGGGGCGACCTCGACCGGACGATACTGGCGGCGAGGGAGACCCTGAAGGGTCTGACCAACCGGCGGTGATTCCCTGCAGGGAACCGTCGGAGGGCCGGAGGCCGTTTTCCGGTTGACGGCCTTCCGGCGATTGTGATAGGTAACAGGGGTTTATCGACGTGACCGAGAAAGAGGACCGAAGAGCGTTCTTCCGGGAACTGGGCCGATACAGCGCCCTGGGACTGGAACTGGCGATCTCGGTCGTTATCGGCCTGGCCATCGGGTACTACCTGGACAAGTGGCTCGGGACCGGTCCCTGGATGACGGTCGTCTGGCTCGGGATCGGATTCGCGGCGGGGGTCCGGAGCCTGTACCGCGCCGCCCTCCGGTCCGGGAAAGCGCTGGAGAAAGACGAAGAGGACAAGAGGAAGCCCGGTGGATCGTGAAGGAGGCGGCGGAGCGGGGGGACCGGCGGTGGCCGACATCGTCCCTTCCCGCGGGAGCGACGGCGAAAGCGTTCTCACCTCCCGGTCCCTGGAGAGAAAGATCCTGGTCTCCGCCGGGGTGGTCCTGGCCGGGATCGCCGTCGTCGGGAAGTACGGGATGCTTCCGGGGGCTGTGTGCGGCGCGGCGGTCGCCTACGGGAACTTCTGGCTGATCCGGAGGATCCTCGGGAAGGCCTTCTCGGTCGAAGGCGGCATCCGGAAAGGGTTCGTCGTCCAATACGTCCTGAAGTTCCTCGCCCTGGTGGCCGTGGTGTACCTCGTGGTCCGGTCGGGGCGTTTCGACGTTCTGGGGTTCCTCCTGGGCCTTTCGGCGCTGTTCTTCGGCGTCCTGCTCGAGGGGGTTTCCCGGGCGGTGGAGTCCAGATGAAGGCGCGGAGGGTTCGCTCCATGCGGAGATGGTTGGGAGTTCTTCTCGGGGTGGTGTTCCTGCCGTCCCCGGCCAAGGCTGCCGTGGGCCACGAGGTGTTTTCCTGGTTCAATCTGTTGCCCCTCGGCATCCCCCAGTACGTCCTGTCCGCGATCTCGATCGCGGTCCTCCTCGTCGCCGTCTCCTTTCTCACCTTCGGGAGGAGGAAACCGGCCGACCTGGTCATCCCCGAGGCGAAGTTCACGCTCCGGAACCTCTTCGAAC
>DASUAN010000226.1:0-4070 GCA_035763765.1 Candidatus Deferrimicrobiaceae bacterium | reverse complement strand
TTCCAGCTTCACGCCGAGCTTCTTGGCGATCGCCCGGCAGAAATCGATGTCGTACCCGACGATCGTGCGGGTTTTTTCGTCGATGTAGCCGAACGGGGGAAGGGAGTCCTTGACCCCCGCGACCAGCACGCCCTTCGCCTTGACGTCGGCCAGCGTGTCGCCGGCCAGGGACGCTCCGGCGAAAAACGATCCTGCCAACAACAGCGACAATGCGATGGTGAACGCTTTTCTCATTCCTTCTTCCTCCTTCGTGATGGAGTTTAGTGCATCGGGGACAGCACCTGCTTCAGGAACTGCTTGAGCCGTTCGTGCTTCGGATTCTTGAAGAATTCGGCGGGCTCGGCCTCCTCGATGATGGCGCCGAAGTCGATGAAGCAGACCCGGTGCGACACCTCCCGGGCGAACCCCATCTCGTGGGTCACCACCATCATCGTCATGCCGGATCCCGCCAGGTCCTTCATGACCATGAGCACCTCGCCGATCATCTCGGGGTCGAGCGCCGAGGTCGGCTCGTCGAAGAGCATGATCTTCGGTTTCATCGCAAGCGCCCGGGCGATCGCCACCCGCTGCTGCTGGCCCCCCGAAAGCTGGGACGGGTGGGCGTCCCTCTTCTCCGCCAGTCCGACCCGCTCGAGCAGCGCCATCGCCTGCTCCTCCGCTTCTTTCCTGGAGGTTCCGCGGATCTTGATGGGGGCGAGGGTGATATTCTTGAGCGCGGTGAGGTGGGGGTAGAGGTTGAACTGCTGGAAGACGAAGCCGATTTCGGCCCGAAGCTTGTTGATGTCCACCTTCGGGTCGGAAAGGGCCATCCCGTCGACGGTGAGCTTGCCCTTGTCGATCGGCTCGAGCTGGTTGATCGTCCGGATGAGGGTCGACTTTCCCGAGCCGGACGGGCCGCATACAACCACGACCTCGCCCTTCTTCACATGCAGGTTGACGCCATTCAGAACGTGGAGCTTACCGAACCACTTGTGGACCTCTTCGAACCGGATCATGCGCGTCCCCCGGCGGTCGGATGGCAAACCGGTAATTTCAGAATTGCGGGTTAGGCGTAGTATATAGCAGATTTGATTCATAGCAGAATTCCTTAATTTGCATGCCTGGGCGCTCCCGGCGCAGGCCGTTCCCGCCGCCCTTCCCCCAAAGTGGAGCCGGTTCGGGCAACGCGATACACTGGTTTCGGAGGAAGGGGACCGGGGAATGATCGAGATCGACGGCAGCCACGGGGAAGGCGGGGGGCAGATCCTGCGGACGGCGCTCGGCCTCTCCTGCCTGCTCGGCAAACCGTTCCGGATCACCAACATCCGAAAAGGGAGGAAACGCCCCGGGCTTGCGCCCCAGCACCTCGTCTCCGTCCGCGCGGCGCGGGAGATCTCCGGCGCGGAGGTTTCGGGGGATCGGGAAGGGTCGGTCGAACTCGTCTTCGCTCCGGGCGAGGTGAGGGGGGGGACCTTTTCCCTGGACGTCGGCACGGCGGGATCCACCCTGCTCGTGCTGCAGACGATCGTGCCGGCGCTGCTGTTCGCCCGGGAGAAGAGCGTCGTCACGATCCGGGGGGGGACCCACGTGCCGTTCAGCCCCTCCTTCCATTACGCGGCCCACGTGCTCGTACCGGCCCTGCGCCGGATCGGGATCGACCTTTCCTTACGGATCGGGTTGCACGGGTTCTACCCCCGGGGAGGAGGGGAGATCCGCGCGGAGATCGTCCCTCCGGGCAGGATCCGGCCGGTTTCCTATTCCGAGAGGGGGCGGGTCCTCGCCGCGAAGGGATGGTCCGCCGTCGGAAACCTCCCGATCTCCATCGCCTTGCGCCAGCGGGACGCGGCGGTCCGGTCCTTCCGGTCCCGGATGCCGGATGCGGCGTTTCCCCTCGAGATCGAGGCGCTCTCCGTGCCTGCCGCGGGGCAGGGGACGTTCCTGTTTTTGCTCCTCGAATCGGAGCACTCCGCGGCCGGGTTCGCCTCCCTCGGGGAACGGGGAAAGCGGGCGGAAGCGGTGGGAGAGGAGGCCGCGGCGGCCCTCGCCGCTCACCTGGAGACGGGAAAGGCGCTCGACCCCCACCTTCCGGACCAGCTCCTGGCCTATCTTGCGATCTGCGGGAAAGAGTCCGTCCTCACGACCTCCCGGCTGACCGGGCACCTGGAGACGAATCTCTGGACGATCGGGCGGTTTCATCCGTTTTCCCACTCGGTCGAAGGGGAAGTGGGCCATCCCGGAACGGTCCGGATCGACGGGAGCGACCCCGGCGTGTCGGCACGTGCCGCCCCGGTCCGTTGAGCCGGAGGGAACGCCGTTGCGGTTCTTCGCCGACGCCATGCTTGGAAAGCTCGCCAAGTGGCTGCGCATCCTCGGGTGCGACGTGGCCTTCGACCCGGCGATCTCCGACGGGGAGATCGCCGTCCGGGCACGACGGGAAGGGCGCGTCATCCTCACGCGGGACACCCTCCTGATCCGGAGGAAGGAGGTGAGGGACAACTGTTTTTTCGTCCGCGGCGACTCGTACCGGGACCAGCTCCGCCAGGTGGTGGACCATTTCCGCATCCACCCGTCGGAGGGACTCTTCACCCGTTGCGTGCGGTGCAACGAACTGCTTGCGGATCTGCCCAAGCCGCTGGTGGCCGGGAAGGTTCCCCCGTACGTTTACCGGACGCAGGAGTCGTTCGGCTGCTGCGCGCGCTGCGGGCGGATCTTCTGGAAGGCCACCCACTGGGAGGAGATGGAGAAACACCGGAAGGAGATGCTTCGCCTATGACCGTTTTGCTCCGATGGCGAAAAGCGGAGGCGAGATCGATTCCCCCCGGCAGACCGGGCATCGGCCCGGCTTGTCCGGTCTCCCCCGCTTCCGGAACGCGAAGCCGCAGCCGTTGCATTCCGGGGGGGTGATGAGGAACCGTCCCCCGAGCCGTTCGACGGTCCGTTTCACGTGGGGGAGATGGGCGTAGACCTCCTTCTCGGGGATGCGTGCCTGCGCGGAGATCTGCATCGCGGTGAGGGGAGGCCCCGAGAGGAGGGTGAGGATCTTCCGGCGGACCGTTTCCTTCCGGTCGGGAGGGGCGATCGGCTTTTCCGGACCGGTCATGGGAGCGTTTTTTCTCCTTGCCCGTGTTCCCCGGGGAGAAAAAAGATCTCCGACGGATTCGATGCAGGCTCGTTTCATTGTATCGTGTCCAAGGGAGAGGAGAGGATCGTGGAAAGATTTCTTCCCGAAGATCTGAGGCATTATGTCGAGGACCACGTCGGTCCCGTCTCCCCTCTTCTGGACGAACTCGAGCGGTGGACGAAGGAGAAATCGGGACACCCGGGGATGCTGACCGGGCGGGTCGAGGGAGCTCTCCTCCGGATGCTCGTCCGGATCACGGGTGCGAAAAAGGTGGTCGAAATCGGCTGCTTCACCGGCTATTCCGCCCTCATGATGGCGGAGGGGCTTCCCGAGGACGGGGAACTGGTCACGTGCGAAATCCTGGAGGAGTACGCATCCATCGCGCAGAGGTACTTCGACAGGAGTCCCCACGGCCGGAAGATCCGGCTCATGCTGGCTCCCGCACTCGAGACGCTGGGGAAGATCGCCGACGGGAGCGTCGATTTCGTGTTCCTCGACGCCGACAAGGGACTCTATCCCCTCTACTACGAGGAGGGCGTCCGGATCCTCCGAAGCGGGGGGCTGATCGCCGCCGACAACGTCCTTTGGTACGGCCGCGTCCTTTCCCCGGAGGACGCGGACTCCCGGGCGATCGCCTCCTTCAACCGGATCGTGAAAGGGGACGAACGGGTGGAGAAAGTGATGCTCCCGGTGCGGGACGGGGTATATCTTATCCGGAAGAAGTAGGGCGTGGGCTGAAAACGGGAGGTCGGTGCATGGGACGCAAAAGCGGATGGGTGATCGCCACGCTTCTGGCGGCGATTTTCACGTGGCAGATGACGGCGTTCGCGGCCGGCGGGGAAGAGGCTCCCCGGATGACGAAGGAGCAGTTGAAGGGGCTTCTCGGAAACCCGGACCTGATCGTGATCGACGTCCGTTGGGGAGGGAGAAACGCCCCGGAGAAGATCCCGGCGGCGGTATTCGAGGATCC
>DASUAN010000225.1:0-9263 GCA_035763765.1 Candidatus Deferrimicrobiaceae bacterium | reverse complement strand
CCGCGGAGGTCCGCCGGACCGCCGCCAGACCTTCCCTGCCCGTGCACGCATTGGCGTTTCCGCTGTTGACGATCACGCCGCGCAACGCCGACCGGGACGGAAGACGCCTTCCCCACGCGACCGGGGCCGCGATCACCCGGTTCCTCGTGAAGAGGACGTCGGAAACGCACGGCCGGTCGCTCAGCACGAGCGCGAGGTCGGCTTTCCGGCGCTTCTTGATCCCGCACCACACGCCGCTCCCACGAAAACCGGGCACGGCGATCTTCTCCCCGGGGCGCATCCGGTCAGGCCCCCATCCCGCAGCATTTCTTGTACTTCTTGCCCGACCCGCACGGACAGGGCTCGTTCCGCCCCACCTTCTTCGTTGCGTGCCGCTGGGTGGTCACCCCCGCCCGGGAGATATCGCCCCGGGAGAGGTTTACCCGGCGGGCGGGTGCCTGGGCCGGCCGGGCGATCTTCCGGGGTTCCTCTTCCCGCTGGACCTTCACATGATAGAGGCGCTTGAGCGACTCCTCCTTGATCCGGAACACCAAATCGGAAAACAGGTCGAATCCTTCCCGCTGATACTCCTTCAGCGGGTCTTTCTGGGCGTACCCCCGAAGGCCGATCCCCTCCTTGAGGTGATCCATCGAAAGCAGGTGGTCTTTCCAGAGGGCGTCGATCGTCGAGAGGAGGAACATCCGCTCGAGGTAGCGCATCGCCTCCTCGCCGTACTCCTCCTCCTTTCTCCGGTAGGCGGACCGTGCCTCTTCCTCGATCCGGACCGAAAGCTTCTCCCGGGTGAGCCCCCCCACCTCGCTCGCGGGAATCTCCAGCCGGCACCCGAACTGGGAGAAGAAGCCGTCCCGAAGGCCCCCGAGGTCCCACTCCTCCGGATGCACCTTCTCCTCGGCAAAGCGCGTGGCGAGTTCCTCGGAAAGTTCGCCGGCCATCTCCATCACCGTGTCCCGCAGGATTTCCCCCGAGAGGACCTCCTTGCGCATGTCGTAGATGACCGTGCGCTGCTTGTTCATCACGTCGTCGTATTCGAGGAGGTGCTTCCGGATGTCGAAGTTGTGGGCCTCCACCTTCTTCTGGGCGTTCTCGACCGCCTTGTTGACCAGGTTGTGCTCGATCGGTTCCCCCTCCTCCATGCCGAGCTTCTCCATCAGGGGGGCGATCCGGTCCGATCCGAAGATCCGGAGGAGGTCGTCCTCGAGGGAAAGGTAGAACCGGGAGGACCCGGGGTCCCCCTGGCGCCCCGCGCGGCCTCGGAGCTGATTGTCCACGCGCCGGGATTCGTGCCGCTCGGTCCCGATGATGTGGAGCCCCCCCTTCCCGACCACTCCGTCGCCGAGCTTGATGTCCACGCCGCGACCGGCCATGTTCGTGGCGATCGTCACCTTGCCCGGCTGGCCCGCCTCGGCGATGATCTGCGCCTCCCGCTCGTGGTGCTTGGCGTTCAGGACGTTGTGGGGAATGCCGTGCCGGTTCAGGATCCCGGAGAGCCGCTCCGACTTCTCGATCGAGACCGTTCCGACGAGGACCGGACGGCCCGACTCGTGCAGGGCACGGATCTCCTCGAGGACGGCCTGGAACTTTTCCTTTTCCGTGCGGTAGATCTGGTCCCGGAGGTCCTCCCGGACCATCGGCATGTTCGTGGGGATGACCACCACGTCGAGGTCGTAGATCTGCTTGAACTCGACCGCCTCGGTGTCGGCGGTGCCGGTCATTCCGGCGAGCTTCTCGAACATGCGGAAGTAGTTCTGGAAGGTGATCGTGGCGAGGGTCTGGTTCTCGTTCTCGATCTTGACCCCCTCCTTCGCCTCCACGGCCTGGTGCAGACCGTCCGACCAGCGGCGTCCCGGCATCAGCCGCCCGGTGAACTCGTCCACGATGATCACCTGGCCGTCCTTGACCATGTAGTCGACGTCCCGGTGGAAGAGGACGTGGGCCTTCAGCCCCTGGTTCACGTGGTGGAGGATCTCGATGTTGCGCGGGTCATAGAGGTTGTCCACCTTGAGCAGGCGCTCGACCTTGGGGATCCCCGAATCCTCGGTCAGCAGGACGCTTCGCGCCTTCTCGTCGACCTTGAAGTCCTCCTCCTTCTTCAGAAAACCGAGGATCGAGTTGATCCGGGCGTACTTGTCGGTGGACTCCTCGGCCGGTCCGGAGATGATCAAGGGGGTCCGGGCCTCGTCGACCAGGATCGAGTCCACCTCGTCCACGATCGCGTAGTGGAGCTCGCGCTGGACCATGTCCTCCATGCGGAACTTCATGTTGTCGCGCAGGTAGTCGAAGCCGAACTCGTTGTTCGTCCCGTAGGTGACGTCACACCGGTAGGCGGCATGGCGCTCGTGATCGTCCATCCCGTGGACGATCACCCCGACGGAGAGGCCGAGGAACCGGTAGATCGCACCCATCCATTCCGCGTCCCGCTTCGCCAGATAGTCGTTTACGGTGACGAGATGCACGCCCCGCCCCGTCAGACCGTTCAGGACGATCGGGAGGGTGGCGACGAGCGTCTTCCCCTCGCCGGTCCGCATCTCGGCGATCTTCCCCTCGTGCAGCACCACCCCGCCCACGAGCTGGACGTCGAAGTGCCGCATGGCGAGGACGCGCTTGCCGGTCTCTCGGACGGTGGCGAAAACCTCGGGGAGAAGGTCGTCAAGGGATTCCCCCATCGAAAGCCGCTGACGGAACTCCGCCGTGCGCGCGGCGAGACGGTCGTCCGGGAGATTCGCCACCGAAGGCTCGAGCGCGTTGATCCGCTCCACCATGTGGCGGATCCGTTCCAGGACCCGCTCGTTGTGCGTGCCGAACATTTTCTTGAAGAGATTTCCCAACATCGGAGAGGTCCCTTATTCTCGGCTGTCGTTTCCAAAAAAAAGCGCCCCGACGGGGTGGCGCCCCGGGAGCACTCGGCGAAAGCGCCCTTTCCCTTCTAGTTCAGGAAGCGGACCGGGTTCACCGGAAGCCCGTTCACGTGAACCTCGTAATGGAGATGCGGACCGGTCGTCCGCCCCGAATCCCCCACCTTTCCGATCACGTCCCCCCGCTGCACGGGGTCGCCCGCCTCGACCTGCCGCTCCGAAAGGTGGGCGTAGGCCGTCCGGTAGCCGTTCCCATGGTCGATCACGACCAGGTTTCCGTAAAGCGCCTCGAACCCGGCCCGGATCACCCTGCCCCCGGCAGCTGCCCGGACCGCGCTTCCTTTCGGGGCATCGATGTCCAGCCCGTGATGGAACACCTTGGTGTCGGTGAACGGCGACAGCCGGACGCCGAAGCCCGACACCAGCAAGCCCCGCACCGGCCACAGGGCGGGCATGCTTTCGAGAAGGGTACGGTGGATGTCGAGTTTTTCGCAGATGACCTCGAGTTTCTTCCCGTCCACCAGCAAGGACTCCTTCAACTGGTCGCACCGAAGGTCGAGAAGGTTGTCCAGCCGGCCCGCCGCAGCGCCCTCGGGCGTTTCCGCCCCGCCGATCCCCGTGGCCTGGCCGTTTTTCCTCCCTCCCGTGCGAAGCGCTTCGTTGATGTTGACCAGCGAACGGACGCGGGCGTCGAGCGCCCGGATCCGCTCCACCTCGTTCTCCAGGCTTTCGAATTTCGCATGGAGATTGTAGAGCGTCAGGTTCTGCTCGCTTACCCGGTCCCGGAGGCTTCCCAGCTCCCTCACCTTCGAAAGATTTTCCCGGTAATCATAGATAAACTGCGTCGCCAGAACGAAAAAGAATGCGAGCACCCCGGCGGTCGCAACCATTCCTTTGCGGCCGACCCGGAATTCGCGGTACCGCCCCTCGGCGCCGATCCGGATGGAAAACGTAAATGGTTCGCGCACCCCTGCCTTGCCCCTCAAGCCGGAGAAGTAGGCGGGTACCGTACCATAGATACCGGAACGGTGTCAACGGAAGGAGCCATATTAATGATATCTATCCCTGGCTGGGGTGCAGGAATCTTACCTGGCGGCCATTTTCTTTCGCTTCTTCTCCGGCTCCCGGTTCCGCGCCACGACCGGATCGACGATTTCGCCGCAATTCAGGCACCTCCAGGCGAAAAAGAGGTCCAGCATGTCCTGGAAACGCTCGTATACCATCGCCCCGTTGCAACGGGGGCACCGAATGCCATGTCGTCGCACCATCATCGTATCCTCCCGACAACGGTATGATGCCCCGGTACAGACCCGGTTTCACACGCAAGTTCTCCGTGGATCTGCCGAAATAGACAAGGACAGAGACCGTAGAGTTCCTCGGGAGGAAAACCGTTGGCAGCTGCAAAGAAGCGTCTTGGCGAACTGCTCGTGGAGACCGGGCTTTTGTCCGAGGAAAATCTGACCCGGGTCCTGACGGAACAGCGCACGCGTCGCCAGAAACTGGGCGACGTCATCGTCGCCCTGGGGTTCGCCACCGAGGACGAGATCGCCCAGGCCCTCTCCATCCAGCTCGGGATCCCGCTGGTCGACCTCACCACCACCGCCGTGGAGCCCCAGGCGACCGAACTGATCCCCGAGAAGGTCGCCCGGAAGCACCTGATCGTGCCGATCTCGGTCGAGATGCGGGACCTTTTCATCGCCATGGCCGACCCCTTGAGCTTCGAGGCGTTCGAGGACGTGCGGTTCGCCTCCGGCTACACGATCAAACCCGCCATCGCCACCCGCTCGGACATCCTCTGGGCGATCGACCAGCACTACAACCTGGGATCGTCCTTGAGCACCATCGTCAAGGACATCGCCGAGGACCGCCTGGTCGAGGTCGTTCAGGAGGTCAAAGAGGCCGACGGAAGGGACACGGAGGACCTGCGAAAGAAGAGCGAGGCGGCTCCCATCATCCGGATGGTGAACCTCTTCGTCGCCGAGGCGGTCGAACAGGGGGCATCCGACATCCACGTCGAGCCCACGAAAACGACCCTGCTGATCCGAAACCGGGTGGACGGGGTGCTGCGGAAGTCCCTCGAGCTTCCGAAGTGGGTGCAGGGCGCGGTCATCTCGCGAATCAAGATCATGGCCAAGATGGACATCGCGGAGAAGCGGCTTCCCCAGGACGGGCGGATCGGGGTCCGCGTGGGAATCAAGGCGCTCGACCTGCGCGTCTCCACGATGCCTGCGACGTACGGCGAAAAGGTGGTCATCCGGATCCTCGATTCGGCCAACGCCAACATCGCGCTCCAGTCGATGGGGATCCCGGAAACGGAACTTAGGGAGCTGGAGTCGCTGATCCTCCGCCCCCAGGGGATTCTGCTCGTCACCGGCCCCACGGGATCCGGAAAGACGACGACCCTCTACGCGGCGCTCAACCGGATCAAGTCCGTGGAGCGGAACATCACGACGATCGAGGACCCGATCGAATACGAGATCGCCGGGATCAACCAGGTGGCGGTCCAGGACCGGATCGGGCTTTCCTTTGCGTCGACCCTCCGTTCGATGCTCCGGCAGGATCCGGACGTCATCATGCTGGGGGAGATGCGCGACCTCGAGACGACCACGATCGCCATGCAGGCGGCGCTGACCGGCCACCTGGTCCTCTCGACGATGCACACGAACAGCTCGGTGGCGACCATTACCCGTCTGCGGAACCTCGGAATCCCCCCCTACCTCATCGCCTCCACCCTGATCGGCATCGTCTCCCAGCGGCTGGTGCGGGTGATCTGCCCGAAGTGCCGCGTCCGGGAGAATCCGTCCGAGCAGGATCTCGCGCGGATCGGCCTCTCGAAGGCGAAAAAGGAGGAGATCACGTTCTCCCGGGGGGAGGGCTGCACGTTCTGCGGGGGGACGGGATACCGCGGCCGGACGGGGCTTTTCGAGATCCTCCCCTTCAACCAGCAGGTGCGAGACACCGTGATGGCCAAGGGCTCCGAAAACGACATCCGACAGCTCGCCATCGCCAAGGGGATGACGACCCTCGGCCGGGCGGCGCTGGAAAAGGTGAAGGCCGGCGTGACGACCCTGTCGGAGCTGTACCGGGTCGTGGAAACGGAGGAGGAGTTCGGCGCCGGCTGCCCGCACTGCGGCACGTCGCTGGGGGCCGACTTCGTGATCTGCCCGGGCTGCGGCCACTCCCTCGTCTCGAGCTGCCCGTCGTGCCGGAAGATGATCTCCCCGGAATGGAAGTTCTGCCCCTACTGCCGTCACGACTTCGTGAAGCCCGTCCGTCAGCGCTCCTTCGCCTGACGGAACGCCCCCGGGCCGAAGGCCCGGTCACACGAAGTGGCACGCGGTGAAGCGCCCCGGGGCGGATTCCCGCAGGAGGGGGCTTACCTCCTCGCACCTCTTTTCCGCCATGAAGCAGCGGGTGTGGAACCGGCACCCGGGGGGGACGTGGATCGGGCTCGGGATCTCCCCCCGGAGGACGATCTTTTCCCGCGGTTCTCCCCCGGGCATCGGCACCGCCGAGAGGAGGCTCCGCGAATAGGGGTGGAGGGGGACCCGGAACAGGTCGGCCGCCGGGGAGACCTCCATCAGCTTCCCCAGATACATCACGGCGACGGTGTCGCTCACGTGGCGGATCACCCGCAGATCGTGGGAGACGAACAGGTAGGCGATCCCGAACTCCTCCTGGATGTCGCGCAGCAGATTCAGGATCTGCGCCTGCACGGAGACGTCGAGGGCCGAAACCGGTTCGTCGGCCACGACGAGCCGGGGAGAGAGGGCGATCGCCCGGGCGATTCCGATCCTCTGCCTCTGCCCCCCGGAGAACTCGTGAGGGTACTTTTCGGCGGCGTCCGCGGACAGACCCACCCGCCGGAGAAGCTGCTCGGCCCTCTCCCGGACCTCCCCGCCGCGGGCGATTCCATGGACCCGCCACCCTTCTCCCACGATGTCGCGGACCCGCATCCGCGGGTTGAGAGAGGAGTAGGGATCCTGGAAGATGATCTGCATCTTCCGGCGGATCCTGCGCAGTTCTTCGCCGGAAAGCGACGTGATGTCCCGGCCTTCGAAGATCACCCTGCCCGAGTCGGGCGGAATCAGGCGGATCGCCACCCGTCCGAGCGTCGTCTTGCCGCACCCCGACTCCCCCACGAGCCCGACCGTCTTCCCCGCGGGCACATCGATCGACACGCTGTCGACCGCGTGCACGCGCAGCGTCTCGGCGGAGAAAAACGATTTCCTCACCGGAAAGGACTTGTAGATGTTCCTCAGGGAGAGGAGCGGCCCGTTCGCCCGGCTCATTCCGTTCCCCCTTTCCGCACCCTCTTCTGGTGGTGACACCCCGCGCTGTGGCCCGGCGCGTATTCCTCGAGGGGAGGGTCCTCCCGGTCGCAGACCGCCAGCTCGTCCCTTCCCGTTTCCCCGGCGCGGAAGCGGGCCTGCGCCTCCTGTCGAAAGGGACACCGGTCGGCGAAGGGGCACCCCGGAGGGATCGAATCCAGGTCGGGAACCGTTCCGGGGATCGACGGGAGCCTTCCCTCGACCGTCCGCCTTCCCGGAAGGGAGCGGAGCAGCCCCTGCGTGTAGGGGTGAACCGGGTCCGCGAAGAGGTCGGCCGTCCCGGCGACCTCGACGATCCGCCCGAGATACATGATCGCCACCCGGTCGGCGAACTCCGAGACCACCCCGAGATCGTGGGTGATGAGCAGGACCGCCATCCCCTGCTGGTCGCGCATCTCCTTGAGGAGGGAGAGGATCTGGGCCTGGATGGTGACGTCGAGCGCCGTCGTCGGTTCGTCGGCGATGAGGATCGCCGGCTCGAGGGCGAGCGCCATCGCGATCATCGCCCGCTGCCGCATCCCCCCGCTCATCTGGTGGGGGTACTCCCTCGCCCTCCTCTCGGCGTCCGGCATCTTCACCCGTCGGAGCCATTCCACGGCCCGCGCTGACGCCTCCGGCTTCGCGCAGATCCGGTGGGCGGTGAACACCTCGCTCACCTGGTCCCCGATCGTGAGAACGGGGTTGAGCGAGGTCATCGGCTCCTGGAAGATCATGGAAATCTCCTTCCCTCGAACCTCGCACATGCGGTCCTCCGGAAGGGGAAGCAGGTCCCTCCCGCGGAAGAACACCCCTCCCCCGTCGATGACGGCGGGCGGGGAGGGAAGAAGCTTGAGGATGGACAGCGCCGTCACCGTCTTGCCGCAGCCGGACTCCCCCACCAGCCCCAGCGTCTCCCCGGGAGCCAGGGAGAAGGAAACCCCGTGCAGGGCCCGAACGCTCCCCGTCTCCGTGCGGAAGGAGACGATGAGGTCCCGGACCGAGAGGAGGTCGGCGCTCACGGAACGATCCTCCGGCGCCGCGAGCCGGAGCGGGGGGGTCGCCAAGGCGGCCTGTGGAGCGAGGAAGAATTTGCGCTGAGCGGAACCGGCAGCGACCGGTCGCAGGTCGCGAGCGTAGCCGAGGGGACCCCGCCGCGAGCCCGGGGGCCCGGCAGGGGTCGCAGCAGCCGGAGGATGGGGGGCGCGGCCATCCCTCACCTGCCCTTCAGCCGCGGATCTGCGGCGTCCTGGATCCCCTCGCCGAGGAGGTAGTAGCCGAGGACGGTGATCAGAATGGCCAGGCCGGGATAGACGGAGAGCCACCACGCGAACTCGATGTTGTCCTTTCCCGCCGTGAGGATGTTCCCCCACGACGGTGTGGGAGGCTGCACGCCTATCCCCAGGAAAGAGAGGCTCGACTCCACGAGGATGGCACCGGCAACCCCCAGTGTGGCCCAGACGAGGATGGGGGCAAGCGCGTTGGGGAGGATGTGGCGGAAGATGATCCGCAAGTTCCCGGCCCCCTGGGCCCTGGCCGCCGCCACGAAGTCCCTCTCCTTGAGGGAAAGCATCTCGGCCCGAACGAGTCTGGCGGCTCCCATCCAGTGCGTGAGCCCGATGACGGCCATGATGTTGATAATCGACGGCCCGAGGAATGCGATGACAGCGAGGATCAGGAAGAAGGACGGAAAACAGAGCATGATGTCGACGAACCGCATGAGGACGCCGTCGACCCACTTCCCGTAGAACCCGGCGATGAGCCCCACCATGAGCCCGATGGCCGTGGCGATCCCCGTAGCCACGAAGCCGACCTCCATGGAGATCCTCGCCCCGTGAACCATACGCGAGAGGACATCCCGGCCCAGTTCATCGGTCCCCAGCGGGTGCTCCGCGGAAGGCGGCTCAAGGATCCGCAGGATGTCGATCCGGTTCGGATCCCTGTCGGTTATCAGGGACGGGAAGGCCGCGACCACGAAGAGCAGCAGGATGACGATCCCCCCCCCCGCGGCGAGACGGTTCCGGAGAAGCCTGCGGAGGAAATCCCGGAAGATGGAGCTCGTCCCCGCGCGCATGCCGCTTTCCCTCTACTCCGTCCGGATCCG
>DASUAN010000224.1:0-5438 GCA_035763765.1 Candidatus Deferrimicrobiaceae bacterium | reverse complement strand
AGTAGGAGTCAATCCGCACCCATGAGTGAGGACGGGGCCTTCGGGCCCCGTCCTCACTCCGGGAACCGACTTCCCGGGATGCGCATGGGAGGTGGTTGGGGAGGATCCCGCCGGGGGGGTGGTGGGGACGACCCGCGGGGGTTCGAGCCCCCCCCTAAAAGACGTATCTCTCGGCTTCGAGCGCCGCGGCCGCCAAGGACCTCTTCGCTTGGAGGAGCCCCGATGGATCGTACCGGCAGAAACGCTCGATGTTCTCCAGCAGTCCCGAGAGCCGTTTCCCCTCTTCGGTATAGGCGGCCGCCCGCGCTGCTGCCCGGGACACCCCCGCCGCTCCCTGGCAGGCACACACCTTGACGGCCGCGGCCATCCTGTCCGCACGGCTCCCCGGGGAGGCGGCGTCGGCCTTCCCGGCCCGCAGGACGGCGGATTCCAGGGCGAAGATTTCGATTGCTGCGTCGGCAAGTGCCATGAGGATCTCCTGTTCGTCCCGGAGCTTCTCCATGTGCCTGCGCACCGCCGACCCGGCGGCGGCGAGGAAAACCGTCTTGAGGTTCGCCAGCAGGGCCCGCTCCACGGCGAAGGCGGCTGTCCCTTCCGGGGCGGCGGGGACTCCCCCCTTGAGGGTTTCGGCGGCCTTCATCGCCCCGGGCATGAGATCGATCTCCCCCTTCATCGCCCGCTTGAGGAGGGTGCCGGAGATGAGGAGCCGGTTGATCTCGTTCGTCCCTTCCCAGATCCGGTTGATCCTCGCGTCCCGGTAGTGCCGCTCCACGGGGTACTCCTGGATATAGCCGTATCCGCCGTGGATCTGGAGGGCCTCGTCGGCGATGCGGCCGAACGCCTCGCTCCCGTAGATCTTGGCGATGGCGCATTCGACCGCGTACTCCTCGATCCCCTTCCGGTAGGCCCCGTAGTAGTTTGGCGTATTCTTTTCGATCGCCGCGAGCCGTCGGTCGAGTAGCCCGGCGACCCGGTACACGATCGACTCGGTCCGGAAGATGTCGGCCACGCCGTCGGCGATCTTCTCCCGTATGGCCCCGAAGGCGGCGATGGGGACGCCGAACTGCCTCCTCGCGTTCGCGTACCTCGCCCCTTCCGCGAAAGCGGCCTTGGCGGTCCCCGTGACGCACGCACCAAGCTTGAAGCGTCCCATGTTGAGGATGTTGAAGGCGATCTTGTGTCCTTTTCCCACCTCGCCCAGGACGTTCCCGACGGGGACGCGGGCGTCTTCGAGTACAACCTGGGTGGTCGACGATCCCCGGATTCCAAGCTTTTTTTCTTCCGGGCCCGCCGTCACTCCCGGAAACGACCTTTCCACGAGGAAGGCGGTGAAGTGCTCGCGGTCGACCTTCGCGAACACGGTGTACAGGCCGGCGATTCCCCCGTTCGTGATGAACTGCTTCGTTCCGTTCAGGACGTATTCCCGGCCGTCCGGGGACAGGACGGCCGACGTCTTTGCGCCGAGGGCGTCGCTTCCCGAATCGGGCTCCGTGAGGCAATACGCGGTGATCAGGTCCCCCGTGAGGATCCTGCCGAGGTACTTTTCCTTCTGCGCCTCGGTCCCGTAGTAGACGAGGGGGAGCAATCCGATTCCCGTGTTGGCGTTGAAGGCACAGGTAAACCCCCCATAGGCGGAGGTTTTCTCTCCCACGAGGGCGCTCGTCGCCTTGTCGAGCTCCAATCCCCCGTACTCCTCCGGGACGTCGATCATGATGAGTCCCAGCTCGCCCGCCCGCTTCAGGAGAGACGCCAGCACGGCAAAGTCGTGGTTCTCGATGCGCTCCGCGTTGGGCAGGACCTCGCGGGCCACGAACTGCTCGATCGTGTCGGCCAGCTGTCGCTGCTCCTCGCTGAAATCCTCGGGCGTGAAGACCTCGGCCGCCCGCGTCTCTCCGATCAGGAACTCTCCACCTTTCGTCGATTGTTCGGCAGTCGTCATCGTCGGGTCTCCCGTTTGCGGGAAGAGGGGCTCCTTCCCGAAGGCGCAGGTTTCGGTGGGTGTGTTCGATTGCGGGCCGGACGAACGACCAGGATCTTGAACGAACCTATGTCTATCCCACGATGATCCCGGCGGGATGTCAATCGTTTCCTGGGGGGTGGTGGGGACGACCCGCGGGGGTTCGAATCCCACCATTGGAATAAATAATGGGAATCCGGAATAACGCCGGGTTCCCTTTTTTCGTTTTTCTGGCCCGACCGGCCCCTTCCTGGCTTGCCCAAAGAATTCGCTTGCCATTCCGGCAAACGCTACGGATATTAGTACCGTGTTATCGATGCACGATCTCGCCCCGCCTTCACGAAACATCCACGGCAGCCCCACGGAGGATCATGCATGCGCGGTGAAGACCTGACGATCGAGGAGAAGGTGGACCGTCTGGCCGAGCAGATCGAGAATCTGGCCCGGCGGGTCGCCGCTCTCGAGGGAAGCAAGGCGCTCCCCTTCGCGGGTCCGTCGGCTGACGCCCCCGCGGCTTCCCCCGGGACGGTCGTCCCGCAGGCGATTCCGCCGCGACCCGGGAAGCCGCCGGACAAGCCTGCCGCCGGGGAGCCCGACAGCTTCTCCGAAGAGATGATCCAGTGGGCGAGCCGGGCCTCTCTCTTTCCCCGCCTGGCCACTCTCTGCTTCCTGATGGTGATTGCCCTGGCCCTGCGGACCATCACCGACAGCGGCATCGTCAACACGCTCCTCGGCATGGGGCTCGGCATGGGCTACGCCGCGGCCCTCATGGTGGCCGGCTGGTACCAGTATCGCCGGGACAGCTCCCTGGCTCCGGTGTTCGTCGCCTGCGGGGCGATCCTCATGTCGAGCATCGTGGTCGAGACCCATGCCCGCTTCCAGTCGCTGCCCCTCGTCCCCGCCTACTGGACGCTGATGGCCACCGGCGCGGGCATGGCGTTCATCAGCCGCCAGTTCAAGGCGTTTCTGCCGGTGTCGGTCGGTACCCTGGGGATGGTCCTGGCCGGCGCGGCCATCGACTACCCCGATCCGTTCTTCCCGTACCTCTTCATGATCCTGCTGACGGCCAACTTCCTGGGGTATTACGCGGGGACCCTGCACCGCTGCGGCTGGCTCCGCTGGATCGTGCTCTTCGTCACCCTGGCCATGTTCTATCTTTGGGGGTTGCGGCTCGAGGCCGTCGCCGCCCGCAAGATCACGGCGGCGCCTACCCTGGCCCCCGGGTGGTTCGTGCCGGTCCTGACAGCCGTCAGCATCGCTCTCCCGACGATCGCCTTCCTGGGCATCGTCCGGAGCCGCGAGCAGGTATCGGTCTTCGATTTCTGTCTTCCCACGATCAACGCCGTCGGGTTGTACCTGGCCGCCCGGGTCGTCGTGAGCGAGGCCGACGGAAGTGCGCTCGCGCTCAGCCTGGTGGCGATCCTGTTCGCCCTCCTCCACTTCGGGGCCGCCTTCTGGCTCGCGATGCGAAAGATCGAGGGAGTCCCCGGCACCAACTCCTTTGTCGTCGCCGGGAGCATCCTCCTGGTGCTGGCCCTCCCCGCCGCCCTCGGCGCCGTGCCGGCCGCTCCCGTGCTGGGGATCGCGGCCCTGGGCATGGCGGTCCTCTCCGGTCGATGGGGCAGTGGCGCAATCCGCGCGACCTCCTACCTGCTCCAGGGCTACGCCGTCGTGTCCCTCGTGCCCTATTTTCTGGGCAACGGTCTCACGGCAGCGCCCCTGGCCGGAGCGGTCCCCGCCGCCTTGCTGGCCGCGGTCGCCCTGGGGCATTACCGGTGGTGCCGCCGCCACGCCCCGCCCGCCCGCTCCCCCCTGTTCGGGAACTACGACAAGCACGATGTAAGCGGCGTCGTTCCCCTCCTGGTCGGCCTGACCAGTTCCTTCTTCCTCCTTCGGGGGATCGCCTGGCATATCCTTGCCGGCAGGGCCGGAGGGGCGGATGCCTTCCCGTGCTCCCAGTCGATCATCATCAACCTGGCCGCCCTGGGACTCGGCCTCTACGCCTTCCGCGCCCGCAACCGGGAGATCCGCAACGTGGCCATTCTGGTCATCGCGCTGGGGGCGCTCAAGTCCACCGCCGACCTGCTTGGCACCAAGGGTCTGCCGCTGGTTTTCAGCGTCTTGTCGTTCGGCCTCGCCGCGGCGACCCAGTCGATCACCCTGAGCCGGTGGCAGAAGGCCCCTCCGACAACGCACTCGGAGAGCCGCGATCCGGACAAGGAGACTGGCTGATAAAAAAGGGGATTCCGGCCATTTCCGGAGTCCCCTTTTTCGTCTTGTTCGCACCGGAACATGCCGACGGGTACGTGCCCCGGCGCGTTGAGCGGCCGAAATCAGCGCAGGATCAGTCGATCGAAACCCTCTTTCCCTTCTTCTTTGCCTCCTCGGTCTTCGGGATCCGAATCTCGAGGACACCGTCCCGGAACGTTGCCTTCACGTCGTCCGTTCGTACCTCGGACGGGAGGGTGAGGGAACGGCTGAAGGAGCCGTAGGAACGCTCGAGGCGGTAAAACCCTTTCTTGTCGATCTTCTCCTCCTTCTTTTTTTCGCCGGAGATGGTGATCGACTGGTCCGTCATGGTGACCTCGATCTCTTCCTTTTTCATCCCGGGCAGTTCGGCCTTCACGACGACTTCGCCGCCTTCCTCGAAGATGTCGATCGATGGCGCGATCTCGACCTCCGGCATTTTCAGACCGGACCACCACGGGGGAACCATCAGGGGGAACGGCCTGCCGAAGAAATCCCCAAACCACTTCTCCATGGCCTCGAAGGGGGGAAGCATCCTTGCCGGCCCGGTCTTGACGAGGCCCTTCGACTCGACCTTTTTCATGGCCCGCCTCCTTTCCGCAGGCGGCCTGGGCCGTCTGCTCAACCTCTTTCCGGGCTTCCGGGAATCCACTCCTTATATTTTCATTTTACAACGGGGGGGAACGAACTTTAACCGTGCGTTCCCGACCCCGGGAACCCCGTGGGTGGGGCAAGTCCCCCACCTTCATCGTCGCGCCCCGGAACAGGCCCAAAGGCAGATTTTTGCTTGACTTTCCAAGAGGTTTTGTATACGACTTTGTATACAGAATATCCGTTCCGGAGAACGCAGGACCCGTGGTCGGGGAGAGAGATCGTTCCTTCCCGGTGCCCGGGATGCCCATGGGGAAGACGTCGGGTTCAGCGGTACGTGACCGCCTCCCATCGGGGAAAGATCGCAATCCCAGATACCCTTTCATGAAGCCTCCGGCGATACAGACAGAAAAATAAAAGGAGAGAACATGACAACGAAAACGTCAAAGATCATCTGGACGAAAACCGATGAGGCACCGGCACTGGCGACATTCTCCTTTCTTCCGATCGTCCAGGCATTTACAAAGGGAACCGGAGTTGCTGTGGAAACAAGGGATATCTCTCTTGCGGGCAGGATCATCGCGAACTTTCCGGAGAACCTGACCGAGAGCCAAAGAATCCCGGATTATCTTGCGCAACTGTG
>DASUAN010000223.1:0-2002 GCA_035763765.1 Candidatus Deferrimicrobiaceae bacterium | reverse complement strand
AAGAGCGCGGGAGGGAGAAGGCGGGGGAGGTCGACGACGAGAACGCGGCGGCGATGGGGGGCGTGGCGGGGCATGCGGGGGTCTTTTCCACCGCGCACGACCTGTTCCTCTTCGCGCTGGAGGTCCTTCGGGCGAGGCGGGGCGAGGGAAGGGTGCTCACCCGGCGGTCGGCGATGGAGATGACGGCGAGGGTCGCCTCGCCGCCCGGATCCCCCCGGACCCCGGGATGGGACACCCCGACGCCGGGACCGGAAGGCGGTTCGCAGGCCGGGCGTCACTTCCCCGACGAGACGGTAGGCCACCTGGGGTGGACGGGATGCTCCCTCTGGGTCGACCTGTCGCGGGAGATCACGGCCGTCCTTCTCACCAACCGGGTGTACTACGGGCAAAAGAACGACGGGCTGAAAACGATCCGCCCGAGGATCCACGACGCGGCCATGGAGGCCTGGAACCGGGGATGAAGAACGTTCACCTGATCGCGGCGTGCGGGGTGGGGATGGCCTCCCTGGCCGGGATGCTCAAGGAGAAAGGGTTCCGCGTGACCGGGTCCGACGCGAACGTCTACCCGCCGATGAGCACGCAGCTCGAGGCGCTCGGGGTCCGGCTCCGTTCCCCGTACGCGGCCGGGAACATCCCGGAGGACGCCGATCTCGTCGTCGTGGGAAACGCCGTGTCCCGGGAGAACCCGGAGGCGATCGAGGCGGTCCGGCGGGGCCTTCCCGCCCTCTCGATGCCCCAGGCGGTGGCCGATTTCTTCCTCGAGGGGAAGACGCCGGTCGTCGTGGCGGGAACCCACGGGAAGACGACGATCACGTCGCTTCTGGCATGGTCCCTGGTGAGCCTGGGCGCCGACCCCTCGTTCCTGGTGGGCGGGGTCCCGCGGAACTTCCCGGTGAGCTACCGGGTCGGCGGCGGTCCGCACTTCGTGATCGAGGGGGACGAATACGACACGGCGTACTTCGACAAGGGGCCGAAGTTCCTCCACTACCGGCCCCGGATCGCGCTCCTCACCAGCATCGAGTTCGATCACGCCGACATCTACCGAAACCTGTCCCACCTCAAGGAGTCGTTCCGGCGCCTGGTCCGGATCCTCCCGGAAGACGGCCTGCTGATCGCTTCCGCAGACTACCCCGACGTGATCGAGGTAGCCAGGGAGGCGCGGTGCCCGGTCCGCTATTACGGCCTCGACTCCGGTTCCTCGGCGCCGCCGGGCGAAACCGTCTGGCGCGTGGGGTCCCTAGCGGAGGAGGGGGAGCATTCCCGGTTCCGGCTGGAGCGGGAGCATGAGGGGCACGAGTTCCGCCTCCGGCTTCCGGGCCGGCACAACGCGGGCAACGCCGCGGCTGCGGCCCTGGCCCTTTTCCGTCTCGGATACCCGGCGGACCGGGTCGCGGAGGCGTTTTCCGGGTTCGAAGGGGTGCGGCGCAGGCAGGAGGTGGTGGGGGAGTTCGGCGGGGTACTCGTGATCGACGACTTCGCGCACCACCCGACGGCCGTCCGCGAGACGATCCGGGCGGTCCGGGCGCGGTACCCGGGGCGGCCCCTGACCGCGGTCTTCGAGCCCCGGTCCAACACGAGCCGCCGGAAGATCTTCCAGCGGGACTTTTCCGAGGCGCTTTCCGAGGCGGACACGGTGGTTGTAGCGGGCGTCTTCGGCGCGGAGCGGTTTTCCCCGGACGATCGCCTGGACCCGGGGCAGATGGTCGCCGCGCTGCGGGCGGCCGGCCGGGAGGCGCACTACATCGAAGAGGTCGACCGGATCGTGGATCGCCTCTGCGCCGGGGCGCGGGCAGGAGACCTGGTTCTCATCATGTCGAACGGGGGGTTCGGCGGCATCCAGGGAAAGCTCGCCCGGGCGCTCGAAGCACGCTCGGCCGTCCCGCCGGCTCCCGGGAAGACTCCTTAAGTCAAGGAAAGCGGTTGCTTGGGTCCGGGGCCCCAGGCCCCCCTGCCGTTTTCGTTTGACTTTTCGGCGACGTCTGGTAGATTCACTCCGTTATGG
>DASUAN010000222.1:0-11896 GCA_035763765.1 Candidatus Deferrimicrobiaceae bacterium | reverse complement strand
CGGCGCGCTGTTCGACAGCAGCCGCTGGATGCAGGTGGAGCCCTGGGGCGTCGTCGCGATCATCCCCGTCTGCCTGCTCGTGGTCTTCCTCGTCACCTTCCTCGTCTTCTTCTTCCAGGAGTTCGTGCCGATCGTGCGGTTCGCCTTCCAGTCGAAGCAACACCGCCAGGCCGGGGTGCGGGGGGAGGAGAACCCGGTCGTAAGGGAGGCGATCGAACGGCTGCCGGGGGAGAAACCCGACGTCTTCCTTTTGGACGACGAGGATGTCGTCCTGTTCTCCACCATGGGGTCAAAGGGCGCCATCTATCTCTCCCACGGCCTTCTGCGGGTTCTCCCCGGCGACCAGGTGCGCGCGGCCATCGCCCACGAGTACGCCCATGTCGAGAGAGGCAGGCGGCCCTTTCTCCTGCTGATCTTCCTTATCCGGATCCTCGCCTTCTTCAATCCCATTGCGCTGATGGAATTCCGGAGGGTCATCCAGGACGACGAGAAGATCTGCGACGATGTGGCCACCTCCCTTACCGGCGACCCGTCGGCCCTGGCGAACGCCCTGCGGAAGCTGTATCTTTCCGGGGAGAACCAGGCGCCGGGGAAGGGAAAGACGATCATGGAAGACATGGAAGCCCTCGAAACGTACAGCCACCGGCTCAACATCGAGAGCAGGATCGCCCGGCTGGAGAAGGGGTACGCGCTTCCCCAGAACAGGAAATGGTCCGTGATTGCCCTGACGCTGGCGGTCGTGCTCGTGCTGAACTATTTCGTGGTATGACGGCAGGGAGCGGAAGATGAAGAGAGGGATCCTCCGGTTTCTCGCCTTCGCAGGCGCCGTCGCGGTTCTGGCCGGGGGGTTGAAGATCCTGAGCTGGATTCCGGCGGTCGCCCAGAAAGACGTCCTGCGGGAATACGCGGACGTCGAGGAGGCGCGGGCGACCACGTCCATCGGGAAGATCTTCGTCCCCTCCTATTTCCCCCAGAACCTGGCGTGGCCTCCTTCCCGGATCCTCGCGCAGGGGAAGCCGTTCCCCGCCCTGATCATGGAATTCGAGAAAGTGGGGGGGAAAGAGGTGGCCCTCCTCATCTCCCAGTCGGCCTCGGAGGACTTTTCCTCGGCCGGAAAGGTCCGGATGCTCGAGGTGACGGAAAGCGTTCCCTATCCGCTGAAAGGGAGGGATGCCCTCCTCGAGGTCGGGGTGTGCGAAAGGGACGAGCCGTGCGCAGGGATCTCGTGGAGGGAGGGGACGTACCGGATCGTCGTCCGGGCGAGGACCACCCCCTTCGAACTGATCAAGATCGCGGAGAGCATGCTCAAGTAGGCATTCCATCCCCCCGGTTCTCGGGGGAAAACTTCCCGGATCCGATATCTTTTCCCATCCCGCGTAGGGATCCATTTCCCGAAAAATAGGTATTTCTGCCGATTGTTCAAGGCGTTGCCCCTCTCCTATAGTGAAGGCGCGACGGACGAAACCGGAGAGATGAGCGGCCGGAGGAAGCGGAAAAGCCGGAACGGAAAGGAGGCGGAGGCCATGAAGAAGTTCCACGGGGGACATCCGGTCGGCCGGGGGATCTAGGTAAAAATTCCCCCGAAACTAGGGAATTCGTCCGATTGTCCGGGATCCGCCCGGTTCCTATAGTGGAATCGAGGCGGCGAGTGGAAACGCAGGGAGCCTGACGCGAAAGGGGGTGCAAAAAATGAGGAAGTTCAACGGGGGAGACCCGGTCGGCAGGGGAACGTACTGGAACCTGAGGTACGGGAACCTGGTGGACGTGAAGAAGGAGGGGGTGCTCCCGGGAAGCGCGGGCGCGACCTACTACAGGATCCCCTTCGCCGTCCTGTTTCTCATGGTGCTGTTCCTCGGAGCGCTCTACGTGGTCGCCCTGCCGCTCATCGTCAACGTGATGGGGATCTACCTGCTCGGGCGAAGGATCCTGGGCGGGGTTCTCCTGCAGGCGAAAAGGAGCGTGTCGTTCGGCTGGAGGCCCACGGAAGCGTACCTGGCGGGGAAGAAAAAGAGGAAGGACCGCAATTCACGGCAGGACGAATCGGGGGAATAAAGGAGGAACCATGCACACCTATTTCGATTTCCTGACGCACATCAAGGGGGTGGAGTACATCCTCTCCGTCATGACGATCGTGGGATTCATCCTCTTCCTGGAGATCCTGAAGCCGAAGCCATTCCGGACGCTGGTGCGCAACACCCGGGACGATCTCGATTTCCTGAAGAAAAGCGGCTACCGGGAAACGGCCCGGACCCTCGGCCGGATCCTCTGCGCGCCGTTCGTGGGGCTGGCGTACGTGATCGCTCTGCCTTTCGTCTTCACCTACGCGGTCGGCTCGGAGCTCTTCCGCATGGCGGTGGAGGGATGGGAGCGGGCGATCGGCCTCGCGGGGAAGACGGCGTTCTTCGGGTGGAGGCCGATGGAGGCCTATTTCGGCGGGAAGAAGGAGAAAAAGGACGCGAAGAGAGAGGACGCGGAGCCGCAGGAAAAGCAGGAGGAGAAGGAGTAGATGCGGCCCGGGGTCCATGCGGTCAACCCGCTTTCCGGAAGGGGGAACAACCGATGAGAACAAAGCTTTCCCTGGCGTTCGCACTTGGCGCCTTGGTCTGCTTCGCCTTTGCCCGCATCGACGTCGCGGGGGCGGACGGGACCGCCCCCGCGCGCCTGGCTTCCGCCAAAGGTCCGAAAATCGTCACCCTCGGCAAGGTCGCCTCGCAATATGGGCCGGTGGTGTTCGACCATGCCGGGCACGTGGAGATGGCGGGAGGGTGCAGCGACTGCCACCATCAGCACGGCGGCAGCCGGGCCGTGAGCTGCAAGGAGTGCCACCCCCTCGACGATGCCGCGTTCCGGAGGGCGACCCGTACGGAGAGGTTCCGCTCGTGCGGCGAATGCCATCCCGCTTCCCTTTCCCCTTCCGACCTGTCCCGGCCGGCGCTCAAGGCCGCCTATCATCGCGCCTGCTTCCGATGCCACCGGGAGGTCGGCGGGATCGGGGAGGATCCGAAAGGGTGCACGGAGATGTGCCACGAGAAGAAAAAGGTCGCCCAACGCTAATCCATAACGGTTCAGGGAGGCTTCCCATGGCAGAGATCCCGAAACGGCGTCCGCCCGAAGGCGAGGAGATTCGAACCGGAAGCGACCCCCCCGAGCCGGCCCGGCGCGGGAGAGGGGTCAGCCGCAGGGACTGTCTGAAGACGCTGACGGTCGCCGGATGTGCCGCCCTTGCCGGTGGCGCGGGAGAGGCGCTCGCCTACAAGAAGTTCCCCGGTTGGCCCGACCGGTTCGGCATGCTGACGGACCTGACGGAGTGCGTCGGGTGCCGGAGCTGCGAAGCGGCGTGCAACGCGGCGAACCGCCTGCCGGCGCCGGAAGTCCCGTTCGACGAGAAGTCCGTCTTCGAAGAGAAGAGGAGGCCGGACGCAAAGGCGTACACCGTCGTCAACCGGTATCCGAACCCGGACCGGCCGAGGGAGCCGGTCTACCGGAAGGTCCAGTGCAACCACTGCAACGAACCCGGGTGCGCTTCCGCGTGTCCCGTTCGGGCCTATACGAAGACCCCCGAGGGGGCGGTCCTCTACAACAAGGACGTCTGCTTCGGATGCCGGTACTGCATGGTGGCGTGTCCGTTCTATGTTCCGGGCTACGATTACGGGAGCGCGACGGACCCTCGGATCGAGAAGTGCACGCTCTGTCACGAACGGGTCCGGGCGGGAGGAATCCCCGCCTGCGCGCAGGCGTGCCCCGTCGAGGCGATCCGGTTCGGGAAGCGGGAGGACCTGATCCGGCTCGCCAGGCAGAAGATCGGAAAATCCCCGGGCAGGTACGTGGACCATATCTACGGGGAGCACGAGGTGGGAGGGACGGGCTGGATGTATCTTTCCGGCGTCCCCTTTTCGGCCCTCGATTTTCCCACGGGCCTTCCCGACACCCCCCTCGTGGAGCAGACGAAGGGGTTTCTTTCCGCCGTTCCCATGGTGCTGGTCCTGTGGCCGGCGCTTCTCGGGATGTCGTATGCCGCCACGCGCGAGAAGGATAAGGAGAAGGAGGAGGAGAAATGAGGAACGATACCTTGGTGAAAACCGACACGTTCCCGGCCCGCTTCATGGACAAGCTGCTGATGGGGATGCCGTTGTCGGACTACGTCCGGACCCTCATCACCCCGTTCAACCTCCTCGCCGCGGGGATTCTTTCCATCGGCATCCCCCTCATCGTGGTCCGGTTCGCCCAGGGGCTTGCCTCCGTCACCCACGCGTCCAACGAATACCCCTGGAGCCTGCTGCTCGGGTGGGGACTCTTCTCGGGGGTTCCCTTGTCGGCGACGGGGTACATCATGGCCACCGCGGTGTACATCTTCGGGTTCAAGCGGTACCACCCCCTCGTCCGGCTGGGCGTCCTCACGGGTTTTTTGGGATATCTGTTCGCCGTGATCTACCTGTTGATTGACATCGGCCGACCCTGGCGAATATATTATCCAATGGCGGTTTCGTTCGGCCCGACATCCGTTCTGTTCCTGGTAGCGTGGCATGTCGCCCTCTACCTCACGGTCCAGCTTCTCGAGTTCAGCCCGGCGATTCTGGAGTGGCTCCAATCGAGGAGGGTGAGGAAATGGGCGGTGATGATCACCATCGGCATGACCGTTGCGGGGGTCATTCTCTCGACCCTGCACCAGTCCGCCCTCGGGGCGCTGTTCCTCCTCGCCCCCGGAAAGGTCCACCCCTTGTGGTATTCCCCCTACATCCCCGTGTTCTTCTTCCTCTCGAGCATCTACGCGGGGCTTGCCATGGTCATCGCGGTGAGCACGCTGTTCGCCCGGTTCATGAGCGATCGGGCCGACCGGCAGTTCCTGGAAACCCTCGAACCGCTCACCGTCGGTCTCGGAAAAGGGGCGTGCATCGCCATCTTCGTGTACTTCGCCATGAAGCTGATCGGCGTCGCCCACGACGACCACTGGGCGCTCCTGGGGACGCCCCACGGATACTGGTTCCTCACGGAGATCCTGCTGTTCGTCCTCGTCCCGGGGATCGTCCTCACCCTCGGGGTGAAACGGAACAGCGCCCGCATCGTCCGGGCGGGCGCCTTCTTCGCGCTCGCCGGCGTGATCCTCAACCGGCTCAACGTCTCGCTCATCATGTTCAACTGGAACCTTCCGGACCATTTCCGCCACCTCGTCCCGCCCGTGAAGGAGGTGTTCATCGTCCTCGCGGTCGCGACGATCCATATCATTCTGTTCCGGTGGATCGTGAACCGGATGCCGGTGCTCCGGGAACACCCGGACTACGAGGGGCACGGATGAAGAGGAGGGCCGGCTAGACCGTAGTTTTCGGCACCATCGCCCGTTGCCGGGCAGGGAGGAACCCGGGATGCCGCGCCGCAGAGGAACAGCATGGTTCTTCGCTTTCCTGGTCGTGGCCCTCCTGCATTCGTTCGGTCATGCCCGGGAGATGGACCTCTCCGACGAGTCCCGGAAGTGTCTCCAGTGCCACGGGAGAAAGGGGATTTTCAAGAAATTCTCCAGCGAAGAGGTGCTCGAGGCCTACGTCAATCCCGAGAAGATCCGGACCTCCGCGCACAACGTCCTCGCCTGTTCGCAGTGCCATGCCGGGTTTTCCTCGGAAGCCCATCCCTCCGGAAGATACCAAAGCCGGTCCCAATACAAGCTGCGGATGTCCTCCCTCTGCCGGAAGTGCCATACCACCGCGAGGATCAAGGCGAAATCGATCCATTCGGCCCTTCTGGCGCGGGAGAGGGAGGGGGAATCCCCCGTATGCACGAACTGCCACGATGCCCATTCGGTGATGCCCTCGTCCGGCGGCAAGATCTTCTCCAACGAGAAGCAGTACTGCATGACCTGTCACGGGTACGAACTGTTCATGGGATGCACGAACGAAGAGAAGATCCCCCTGAAGGTCGACCTGGCCGCCCTCGAGGCGTCCGCCCACGGGAAGCTCCGGTGTTCGGACTGCCACTACGGGTACTCCTCGGAGGAGCACCCCGTGAAACAGTTCCGAAGCCGGAGGGACTACGTCATCGCATCGGCGGAAAGCTGCCGGAGGTGCCATTTCGACAACTACACCAGGACCCTGGACAGCGTCCACTACAAGCTCCTGAGCCAGGGGAACCTGAAGGCGCCGGTGTGCAACGACTGCCACGGATCCCATCAGATCGCCCATCTCTCCCAGGGGGTCAAGGGAGGCCTGATCACGACGCAGCGGTGTCAGAGGTGCCATCCCGAGATCTACGAGATCTATGCGAAGAGCGTCCACGGAAGCGCCCTCATCAATGAGCAGAACCAGGACGTGCCGATCTGCATCGACTGCCATACGGCGCACGATATCGAGAACCCGCTGACGCTGGAGTACCACGAGAAAATCCCCCAGATGTGCGGGAACTGCCACTCCAACCCGGCCGTGGTGGGGAAATACGGTCTGTCGACCGACGTGGTGAAGACCTATCTCTCCGATTTCCACGGCGTCACGCTCGGGTTCTACAAGAAGCAGAGGGAGACGCTGTACAAGCCGGCTCGGCCGATCGCGGTGTGCAACGACTGCCACGGGACGCACAACATCGTGAGCGCGACCAGCTCGGACTCCGCGATCGTGAAGCAGAACCTCGTCCGGCGGTGCCAGAAGTGCCATGAGGACGCCACCGCCAACTTCCCGAACGCGTGGTTGTTCCACTACAAGCCGTCTCTTTCGAGATTCCCCGTCATCTTTCTCGTGGACACCGCGTACAAGATCTTCCTTCCGATCATGTGGATCGGGCTGCTTCTGCAGGTTCTCCTCCACATTTGGCGGTATGCGGTCAACCGGTGACGGCAGAGGAGGGAACGGGCGGTCGATGAAACGAGGAGCGAAAAACCGAGGAGATCGGATCCGGCGGTTCAGCCGATTCCGGGTCGCGGAGCACGGGGTCATCATCGTGACCACGATGATCCTCTTCGCGACCGGGCTCTGCCAGAGGTTCTGGCACCTGGACATCTCCCAGTGGTTCATCCTGAAGCTGGGCGGGATCGACAACGTGAGGCTGATCCACCGGTATACGGGCCTCCTGTTTTCGATGGAGCTGTTCATGAACGTGGCCGTAGGGGTCGCGGGGGTGGTCGCCGGCCGATGGCAGCCGTCGATGTTCATCAACCGGAAAGACTTCGAGGACGCGATCCACAACCTCCGGTACTATTTCGGCTTCGAGAACCGGCCGGCCCAGTGCGACCGGTACGATTACATGGAGAAGTTCGAATACTGGACGATCCTCGTCGGCGGGTTTCTGATGATCGCGACGGGAGTCATTCTCTGGTTCCCGACGCTGGTGGCGCGGATCTTCCCCGGGGAGGTCATCCCGACGGCGAAGGCCCTTCACTCGAACGAAGCGATGCTGATCTTTCTCATCAACGCCGTGTGGCACATCTACAATTCGATCTTCAGTCCCGAGGCATTCCCTCTGGACACGTGCATCTTCACGGGGTACATCTCAAGAGAAAGGATGGAGCGGGAGCACCCGATCGAACTGGCGAGGATCGAGGGCGCGAACCCGGAGGTTCCGGAGGTGGAAGGCCAAAAGGCCGTCACGGGCTGGAAAGAAGAAGTCTCCCTGAAGGGATGATCCCGAGCGGGTCCCCGCATGCAGAAGCGAATCGTATTCCTCATCGTCCTCAACATGATCATCATCCTCGTGAGTCTCGGGATCATCAGCTACCTGAGCGTCAACGCGAGCATCAACAAGTCCCTCGAGAATCGTCTCGCCCTGTCCAGCATCATCGGGCAATACATCGATCACGTGCTCGAAAGCAACCTGAAGCGGCTCTACGACATCTCCCTTTCCGGGAAGATCGACTTCAACGACGGCGACTGGGACCCCGAGCGGAGGGCGTTGAAGACCGCTTACGAATATTCCATCTTCACCGACCGGATCTTCCTCATGGACACCTTCGGCAACGTCCGGATCGCCTTCCCCCACCGGGAGGACGAACGGGTCAACCTGATCAGCATCCCGTATGTGCGCAAGACCCTCGGGGAGCTGAAACCGGTGATCTCGGACGTCTATACCCTTTCCCCCACCCAGAAGAAGGTCATTTTCGCCCTCGTCCCTCTCAAGAGCAAAAACGGGGATATCGTGGGGGTCGCCGGGGGGGAGATCGACCCGACCAACTACATGCTTGCCCAGGTGATCCGGAAGGTCCATGCCGATCCGGACACCTACATCGAGCTGATCGACAGCCAGGGAGTCATCATCGCCTCGAACGATCCGAGGCGGATCCTCACCTGCGAGAAGCAGAACCGGTTCCTGAACACCCTGATTTCGGACAAGAAGGACGCGGTCCTCAAGTGCCACCGGTGCAAGGACAGTTACTTCGGGAGCAAGGTGGAACGGGACATGCTCGCCTTCTCCCCCCTGGCGGTGGCACCGTGGGGCATCTCCGTCCGGGAGCCCCGGGAGAGCGTATTCGCTCCCTCGGCCAGCCTGCGGAAGGGGTTCGTCATTCTGAGCCTGGTGGCCATCTTCACCGGGGTGCTCCTCGCGGTGGGGCTTTCCCGGGGGATCGTTCGGCCGATCCACTCCCTGATCAGCGCATCCCAGAAGATCGCCGGTGGGAATCTTAAGGATTCCGTCGAGGTGGCGACGAAGGACGAGATCGGTACGCTGGGACGAAGCTTCGACGAGATGCGGATCCGTCTCGCCGACTCCCTCGACAGCATCCAGCGGTACAGCACGGAACTGGAGCACCGGGTGGCCGAGAGGACGAAAGAGCTGAAACAGAGCCGGGAGAAGCTGGCCGTCCTCCTGCGGGAAGTCATCACGGCGGAGGAGGAGGAGCGGAAGCGAATTGCGCGGGAGCTGCACGACGACACGAGCCAGTCCCTGAACGCCACCCTGATCGGCCTGGATTCGATCATCCATGACCTGGCCGACCACAACCCGATCCGGAGACCGCTCGAGCAGATCCGGGAGCAGAGCATGGGGATGCTCAGGGGGGTGCACCGGCTGATCAAGGATCTCCGTCCTCCCGTGCTCGACGACCTCGGCCTGGAGTCCGCGATCAAATGGGTCCTCGAGAAGCATGTCGGGGAGCAGGGGATCCCTTTCCACATCGATGTGAAGGGGGACAGCGAGGGGATGAAATCCCGGTTCCAGGGCGTCCTCGATTATGGGAAGATCGAACTGGTGCTCTTCCGGCTGAGCCAGGAGGCCATCATCAATATCAGCAAGCATGCCGAGGCGGAAAACGTGTTCGTCTCCCTGGATTTCGGGGAGAAAGGCATCGAGATGACGATCGAGGACGACGGGAAGGGGTTTCCCCTCGATGAGGTGCTCGAGTCGGCGAGGAAAGGCACCTTCAAGGGGCTCGGCCTTCTCGGGATGGAGGAACGCGTCGCCCTCCTGGACGGGAAACTGACCCTCTGGTCGGAACCCGGGGAGGGAACGAAGGTGAGCGTTTTCGTGCCGATGGGGGCTTGAACGCGGGACCTGGCGTTATCGGATTCGGGCGAAAAGGATGGCGAAGACCACGATACTCGTTGCCGACGATCACGCCCTGGTGCGGGAGGGGATCATCGCGCTTCTGAACCGCCATGACGACATCGAGGTACTGGCCGAGGCGGCGGACGGGAAGGAGACGATCGACAAGGCGACGAAGCTTCGGCCCGACATCGTCCTGATGGACATCGCGATGCCCGGCCTGGGGGGGCTCGAAGCCACGCTGGAGATCAAGAAGGCGAACCCCGACATCAAGATCCTCGTCCTGAGCCAGTACGACGACAAGGAATACATCAGCCGGCTCCTCAAGGCCAAGGTCTCGGGGTACATCCTCAAGCACGCCGTGGGCACCGATCTCATCTCGGCGATCCGGGCCGTCGCGCGGGGGGACTTCTACCTGTATTCGTCCATCACCTCCTCCCTGGTGGACGACTATCTCAGCAAGAAAGACGTCGTCGTGGAGGACCCGTACGAAAAGCTGACCGACCGGGAGAAGCAGGTCTTAAAGCTCATCGCCGAGGGGCACACCCACAAGGAGGTCGCGATCCTCCTCAAGATCAGCGCGAAGACGGTCGTCGCCCATTACGCGAACGTCCAGGAGAAAGTGGGCATCCGCAACCGCGCGGGGCTGATCAAGTTCGCCATCCAGCGCCGCATCATCCAGATCGACTCGTAGGAACGATCTGCCGCGGGGTTCTGTCCGGGCCGTCCGCCGGCCGGGGTCTCTTCAGGGAATCAGCGGGGCGTCGGCGGCAAGCCGCCGGAAGCCGTGTCTCCCTTCCGCGGTCAGGTAGAAGTGCCGCCAATCCTCCTTCCACGAGGGGAGGGCCACGAGGATCCCGGACGTCCGCGGCTCCGCGAACCGAAGGATCCGCTCCGTGTGGAAGTGTCCGAGGATGACGAAATCCGCCCCGGAGGCGAAGGTCCGGAGGGCGAACGCGCGCGACTCTTCCTCCGGAAACGATTCCTTGAAGCGCCGGTTGTACCTCTTGAGATTCCTTTCCAGGCGTTCGGCGAGCGGGAGCACGACGGCGGGAGGAAGCACGGAAAGGGTCCCGTAGGCGAGGGAATTTTTCGACAGGGCCTTCCAGAACCGGTAGGCGAGGTCGGCGCGGTTCACCGTGTCCCCGTGGGAAAGGAACACGTTTCGGGGCCCCACCGCGGCGCGCAACTCCCCCTCGGAGACGGCATGGAACGTGCTGCCCTCGTGGTGTTTTTTCAGATAGAAATCTCGGTTCCCCTCCACATAATATAGGCGTAGGCCCCCGCGCCGCAATTCCCGCAGGCGCTCGATCACGGGCTTCTGGAACCCGAAGGTAAGGTCCGGCGCTCCGAACCACAGGTCGAAGATGTCGCCCAGCAGGAACACAGGGGTGTTTTCGGCTGCGGCCTTTTCCGCCAGGATCAGGAAGGTGCGGGTGTGCCGGTCGTCCTGGTTCAGGTGGGCGTCGGAGAGGAAGATCGCCCTGTCCAGGGAGATGGGGAACTCCTTTTCCATACGCGGACTACGATAGCACAAGATAATCGGGAGGATCCTCCGATGTCGCCGCTTTTCGGGATCCGGGTGCTCGACCTCTCCCTCCAGCTTCCCGGCCCCTTCTGCACCCTGATGATGGCCGACTACGGCGCCGACGTCGTTAAGGTCGACGAGCCGTCGCCGCGCGTGCGAAATCCCTTCGCGGGGGAGGAGTGGGGAGCAAGCCCCGCGGACCGGTACCTCAACCGCGGGAAGCGCAGCCTGACGCTCAACCTGAAGACGGAAGAGGGGAAGGCGATCTTCCGCGCCCTCGCGCAAACGGCCGACGTCGTGGTCGAGGGGTTCCGCCCCGGCGTGGTGGAGCGTCTGGGCGTGGATTACGCTGCGCTTTCCGCGCAGAATCCCCGCCTGGTGTACTGTTCCGTTTCCGGATACGGGCAGACCGGTCCGATGCGGGGCGTCGCGGGTCACGACATCAACTACATCTCCTACGCCGGGATCCTCGGCCTGTGCGGAAGGGAAGGGTCTCCGCCCGCGATCCCCCCCGTCCAGATCGGGGATCTGTTCGGCGGGGCGCTGATGGCCCTGTCCGGGATCCTGATGGCGCTGCACGCGAGGCAGGTTTCGGGAAGGGGTCGCTGGGTGGACGTCTCCATGGCCGACGGGTCGCTGTCGATGCTCTCGATCCACGCGGCCGGAGTTCTCGCGGGGATGCCGTCCCCGGAGCGGGGCAACATGATCCTCACCGGGATGTTCCCCTGCTACGAGTCCTACCGGTGCGCCTGCGGCGGGTACGTGAGCGTCGGCTCCCTCGAGGCGTGGTTCTGGAGAAACCTCGTCACGGCGCTCGGGCGGGAGGACCTCGCCGGCCTCCAGTACGCGACGGGCGACGAAGGGGCGCGCGTGAAGGAGGAGATGGGAAGGATCTTCGCCTCCCGGACCCGGGAG
>DASUAN010000221.1:0-3010 GCA_035763765.1 Candidatus Deferrimicrobiaceae bacterium | reverse complement strand
GAGAGCACATCGGAGTACTTGTCCAGAAAGACCTCCACTTTCCCCGAGAGGACGAAGAGGAACTCCTCCCCTTCGTGAGAGTTCCGTACCACGTTCCGGTCGAGGAGCGGCTTGAGCCGGACGAGGAACGGTTCCATCTTCCTCCCGGCTTTTCCGGCGCCCAACGCTTCGTAGGTGTAAGCGGACTTGCCCCCTTCCTTCAGCCCCACGCGGGAAACGGTCGTCCGATCCTCTTTCCTCACGATGGAGAACTCCCGCTCCTCCTTCTCCCCGATGAACGCCGAGACCGAGGTGTCGAACGCGTTGGCGATCTTGACGAGGGTCCCCAGGGGAGGCGACACCATCCGGTTCTCGATCTGGGACAGCAGCGCGGCGGAAAATCCGGTCTTTTCGGCTAGCTCTTGAAGGGTGATCCCCCGGGCCTCCCGGAATTTCCGGACGTGGTCCCCGACCTGCACCTCGGGGTCCCCGGCGGCAGGACCGAAGTCGCCCGACTCCTCGGCGATCTTGGACAACAGGTCGTCCATGGATTCGTCACGGGTGATTTCTGGCAAAGGATTCCCCCTCCTTCAGGGCGTTGACGTTGAGCGGGATGAACCGCTCGTACTTTTTCGAAACGACTTTCGGCAGGCAATCGAACAGGGTCTGCATCCGCACCACGCCGGTGGCGGCGACGTAGGCTCCCAGCGCCACCATGGAGGCAAGCTGCGGGCTCCCCGTCGCCTCGCGGGCGATGTCGTTCGCGGGGATCGAAAGGATCTTCAGGTCCCCGCGGGTCACGTTTGCGGGGTCGACGAGCGACCGGTTGATGATCAGATTCCCCCCCTTTTGCAAAAGCGGCAGATACTTCTCGAGGGAGGGTCCGTTCATGATGACGCACGACTTCGGGAAGCCGACGACCGGCGAACCGATCTCCTCGTCCGAGATGACGACGGTGCAGTTCGCCGTTCCCCCCCGCATCTCCACCCCGTACGCGGGGAAATAGGTGACGTTTCTCCCCTCCTCCATCGCGGCGAGGGAGAGGAGATTTCCGATCATGAGGATCCCCTGCCCGCCGAATCCGGCCATGATGACGTCGGTGGTCATACGAAGTCCGCCTGCTTGCGCTCCTTGTACACCCCGAGGGGAAAATATTCGGACATCTCCCCGAGGACGCGCTTCTGCGCGTCGAGGGGGCTCATTCCCCAGTTCGTCGGGCACGTGGAGAGGAACTCGACGATGGAAAAGCCCATCTCCCGGATCTGCATCTCGAACGCCTTCCGCACGGCTTCCTTCGCTTTCCGGATCTGCCCGGGGGTGCTCGTCGCCACGCGCGCGGAGTACGCCGTACCTTCGAGGGTGGCGAGGAGCTCGGCCATCTTGATGGGATATCCGTCGTTTCGGAAGTCCCGCCCGTAGGGGGAGGTCGCCGTTTTCTGTCCGAGCATCGTGGTCGGAGCCATCTGGCCTCCGGTCATCCCGTACGTCGTGTTGTTGACGAAGAGGACCGTGATGTTCTCTCCCCGGTTCGCCGCATGGATGATCTCGGATGTTCCGATGGCGGCGAGGTCGCCGTCCCCCTGATAGGTGAAGACGATCCGGTCCGGCTGGGCGCGCTTGACCCCCGTCGCCACCGCCGGGGCGCGGCCGTGGGGGGCCTCGGCGACGTCGACGTCGATGTAGTCGTACAGGAACACCGAGCAACCCACGCAGGCGACCCCGATCGTCTTCTCCCGGATCCCGAAATGGTCGATCGAATCCGCGAGGATCCGGTGAGCGATTCCATGGTGGCATCCGGGGCAGAAATGGGTCCGTACGTCGACGAGGCTCTTCGGTCTCGCAAAGACCTGCCTCGGGAACGCTTTCTTCGGTCCGTTCCTCATCGTCCTCTTCCTGTCTTTGCGCCGATCTCCGCTGCGATCCGCCGGATCTCCCCGTGGATCTCCTCGGGAGTGGGCATCGCGCACGGCTTCCCGAGAAATCGGATCTTCTCGTGGTGCCGCGTGCTCCGGCGGACGTCCTCGAGCATCTGCCCCGTGTTCATCTCGATCACGAGCACGACGTCCGCTCGCGAGGCCGCCTCGTCCACCTGCCGCGAGGGAAAAGGAAACAGGGTCACGGGTCGGAGCATTCCGACCGGAAGCCCTTCTTCCCTCGCCCATTGGATCGCCGTCTTGGTCACCCGCGCGGAGGTCCCGAAGGCGATGATCACCACGGCCGCCCCGTCCAGGCGGTACGGCTCGAACCGGACTTCCTCCTCCTCCATCCGGAGGTACTTCCGGTGAAGCTTCCAGTTGTGGACCTCGATTTCGTCGCCTTTGAGATAAAGCGACTTTACGTATTGGCGCGGGCGGCCTGCGCATCCGGTCAAAGCCCACGGCTTCCCTTCCGATACCGCGGAAACATAGGGAGTGGGGACAAACGGTTCCTTCATCTGTCCGATGATCGCGTCGCCCAGGATCATCGCCGGATTCCGGTACTTGTCCGCCAGGTCGAAGGCAAGCATGGTCAGGGAATACATCTCCTGCACGGAGTGGGGCGCGAGCACCGGCATCCGGTACCCGCCGTGGCCCCCGCACTTGACCGCCTGGAAATAGTCTCCTTGCGACGGGGCGATTCCTCCGAGCCCCGGCCCCGAACGGGAGATGTTGACGATGACGGCCGGGAGCTCCGATCCGGCCATGTAGGAAAGACCCTCCTGCATCAGCGAGATTCCCGGCCCCGAGGAGGAGGTCATGACCCGCTTCCCCGAAGCCGAGGTCCCCAGGAGGAAGTTGATCGTCGCGATCTCGCTCTCCGCCTGAAGGAACGTCCCCCCGAGCGGCGGCAAATGGGCGGACATGTACTCGGGGATGTCGTTCTGGGGAGTGATCGGGTACCCGTAGTAGAAGTGACACCCCGCGGCGATGGCGCCGACGCAGATCGCCTCGTGTCCCTTCATCAGCTCCCGGCGAACCCCCGAACCCGTCTCCTTCATCGCCACACCTGGATGCAGACGTCGGGGCAGAACTCGGCGCATGTCGCGCAGCCC
>DASUAN010000220.1:0-8873 GCA_035763765.1 Candidatus Deferrimicrobiaceae bacterium | reverse complement strand
AGCATAATGAGTTTTTTTTGTAAACCGGTTTGTTTGTGGAAATGAAGCGTCATTCTACTGGAAGAAACAAGACCTGCTTTCCTTCGGGCCGGATCCGCTCGTGAGGGTCTTCCTCTTTTCCCTCGCCGCGATCCCGCTTCTTCTCGTCGACGGAGTTCTGCTGTGTACGTTCGCAGCCCCCGCCGGGAAGCTGGCGACGCGGGACGAGGGCTGGATCGTGCTGGGGGGATTTCTGACGTACCTTCTCGTGCACTTTTTCCTGCGAAAGCCGGAGCGGTTCTACCTGTGGGGCCACGAGTTCTCCCACCTGGTGCTCGCCAAGATCTTCTTCCGCAGGGTCCACCAGTTTCAGATCTCGTCGAGGGACGGGGGGAAGGTGGTGCTGGACCGGACGAACGTGATGATCGACCTTGCGCCGTACATCTTCCCCCTTTACAGCGTGGCCGCCGGCCTCGCGGCGACTGCCTTCCGGCATGCGTCCCCCTGGGTGCCGGACATCTACCTGGGATCCGCCTCCTTCCTGTTCACGATGCACCTCTTCTTCTCCGCGGAAGGGTTTCTCACGGGGCAGCCGGACCTCCGGAGGAGCGGGCGGATCTTTTCCGCGGCGGTCGTCCTGTTTTTCCTTTTATTGTGGATTCCATGTCTGATGGCGCCCGGCGTCTCGGCAGGGTGGTCCGGCGCGGGGCAGGCCTACCGGGAGTGGCTGGCCGCCGGAGGGGCGGCAGGTCGACGGCTCCTCGATTCCGCTCGTTCCCTCCTGTACTTCTGAAGGCGAACCTCCCGGGATCCCGAAGCGGTCCTGCCGGTGGTTCGAGGTTCCGTCCGGTGCCTTGCTTTTATGGTACTCTGGGCCTTGTGCGCGGCGATGTTCCGGTAAACTTTTGGATGGGTTTTCCGTAAAGAAAAAGGAAAGGTTCACCCTTCCGCAGAGAGGAACCCGCACTGGCGAATCGGGGCGTGGCCCGGATGCATAAACGGTTTTTGTGGGGCGGGATCGCGATGGTCCTCGTGGGCGCCGGCCTGGCCTTCCTTGCCGCAGAACCATTCCTGGCACGGGAGGTCATCGTCTCGGGCCGGTCCGCCGCATTGCCGGCGGGGATCGCCCCCATGGCCGCGGCGGCATCCTTCGCCCTCCTCGCCGGGGTTCTCCTGCTCCTGTTTCGGGCCTACCTGGACTCCTCGCAGGAGACCATCCGCGGGCTGGCGGAATCGGCAAGCAGGGCGAGAGAGGACCAGGAACAACGGATGCGCGAGATCACCCAGGCGCACAGCGACCTGGTCACGCACCACAGGTTCACCAAGATGATGCTTCAGTGCCAGCGGTCCCAAGACGTCTTCGAGACCCTCCTGATGGGGATCCGGGTCGGCCTTGGATTCCACGAGTCGGTCCTCGGGGTGCTCGATGGTGGGGGGAACATCGTGTTCGGAAGATCAAGAAACGGGGATGGACAAGGCGGAGTCCGGATCCCATGCTGGGACGAAGGGTCGCTTCTGGCGAGGACGGTCTGGAGCGGAAGATCCCTGCTCCTTTCCACCCTGGAGGGCGAGAGACATTGCCGGGAGGACAGGAGCGTTCTGGGAAAGGGGCCGGTTTTCCTTGCGCCCGTGGCGAAGACCATCGGCAGAAAGTGTTCCGAGGTGAAGATGTGCGGGTTTTCCGGATGTCCCGCCTTCGCCCGGGAGAACGCCAGATGCTGGATCGAGGGATTTTCGGCCTGCGTGTACCACGTTTCCGACCTCGCGGAGGAAAAACGGAAGGAGTGCGTCCGGTGCGAGATGTTCGGATCGTCCGCGGTCGTCGTGGCGCGCAGCCATCCCGGTTCCCGAAAGATCCGCCCGGAGACCACGCAGTCGATCGTCGCACTGGTCCAGGAAGCGGCCCTTGCCCTGGAACTGGTCGGGATGAACGAAAACATGAGGAAGATGTCGATCACGGACGGACTGACGGGACTCGCGAACCACCGGGAGTTCTATCAGTCGTTGGGCCGGGAACTGGAACGCGTCAGGCGGTATCGACACGGCCTTTCGCTCCTCATGGTGGACGTCGACGATTTCAAGGGGTTCAACGACCGCTTCGGCCACCTGGCGGGGGACGCCGCCCTCAAGAAGATCGCGAAGCTGCTGCGGGGATGCGTCCGAGCAAACGACATCGTGGCACGATATGGAGGGGAGGAGTTCGGGGTCATCCTGCCGGAATCGACCCCCGCGGGGGCCCTCATGTTCGCGGAACGGATCAAGACGGAAATCGGCGGGTCCCGCTTCCTCGAAACCGGCGACGAAGACGCCCGTCTTACCGTGAGCATCGGAATCTATTCGACGGACCACGGGGACCTCTCCGAGGAACGGATGGTGCGGTTTGCGGACGAGGCGGCGTACCTCGCCAAGGATTCGGGAAAGAATTGCGTCGTCGTGAAAGCGCATGCTTGACCGGAAGGAATTCGAGCGCCAGGAGGCGCGGCGCCTCGCCCCGTACGCCGTAAAAAGCGGGGAGTCCCGGGGGAGAAAGCACCGGGAGCCGGAAGATCCGTTCCGCTCCGCCTTCCAGCGGGATCGGGACCGGGTCATCCACTCCGCCGCCTTCCGCCGCCTGGAGTACAAGACCCAGGTCTTCGTGAACCACGAGGGGGACCATTACCGGACCCGCCTTACCCATACCATCGAGGTGTCCCAGATCGCGCGCTCCATCAGCCGGGCCCTCCGCCTGAACGAGGACTTGACGGAAGCGATCGTGCTGTCCCACGACCTCGGCCACACCCCGTTCGGACACGCGGGAGAACGGATGATGGATCATCTCATGGAAGGGGAGGGGGGGTTCGAACACAATCTCCAGAGCCTTCGCGTGGTGGAGGTTCTCGAGAAGCGCTACCCCGCCTTCGACGGGTTGAACCTGTCCTTCGAGGTCCGGGAGGGGATCTGCAAACACAGCTCCCAGTACGACGACCCGCCTCCGGTTCCGGAATTCCAGGTCCCGGGCTATCCGACGCTCGAAGCCCAGGTGGCGGACATCGCGGACGAGATCGCCTACAGCAGCCATGACGTGGACGACGGGATCCGTTCGGGGATGCTCACGCTGTCCGGGCTGGAATCCGTCGCGTTGTGGCGAGAAGCGGTGCGTTCCGTGCGGAACGAGTATCCTATGATCGATGAGGATGTACTTCGTTCTCGCGCGATATCCCACATGATTTCCTCTCTCACGAGGAACCTGATCGGCTTCTCCCACGATCTCCTGAAAAGATACGAGGTCCGCACCCCCGACGAGGGGCGGACGACCCGGGAAAGATGCATTGCCTTCGGAAGCGAGATGCGCGACAGGAATTCCGAGCTGAAAGCATTTCTTTTCAAGGAAATGTACGCGAACTACCGGGTGATCCGCATGGAGCAGAAGGCCCGCCGCGTGATCAAGGACCTTTTTCATTCCTATTGCGAACGCCCCGAGCAGCTTCCCCCGCACATCTATGCCCGCTTGGAGCAGGACGGGACGAAGCGGGTGGTCTGCGACTACATCGCGGGCATGACCGACCGGTACGCCATGGAAGAGTATCAGAAGTTATTTGACCCATTAAAAAAGGTATGACAAACAAATGGTTAAACGCGATGAACTCAACAAGAAGTTCAAGCTTGCCGTCGAGCGGAATTTCGACCAGAGCGCCGGAATCTACGACACCTTCGAGGAGAAACACCGCCTCTTCGAGACGCTTACGAAAAAGCTCTGCGAGCTGAACGCGCCGTTCACGCCGAAACGGGTCCTCGATGTCGGTTGCGGAACCGGGATCTCCACGCTGTGCATCCAAAAGTCCCTGAAGAAGCCCCCGATCATTTATGCGATCGACATTTCGGAAGCCATGCTGATCAAGGCCCGGGAGCGGATGAAGGGGATCAAAGGGGTCTATTTCGTGCGCGGGGACGCCGAGAGGCTGTCCCAATACTTTCACGAGGCGTTCGATGCGGTTTTCTACACCGCGTCGATCTTTCTCCTTCCCAATTACCGGGAATCGATCCACCAGGCTTGCAAGCTGATCCTTCCCGGAGGGGTTCTTGCGATCAGCTATTACGCCGGACTGTTCAACGCGAAAGGGCGGAATGCCATGGCCCGGACCTTCCCGGAGCTGAAATACCAGTACGGGACGGTGTCCTACGAGGACCTCATGCACTGCCTATCCGGCGTCAAAGGGTTCCGGACCTCCCAGTTCGACTACCGGTTCGAGATCAACAACGAATTTCTCTTCGATTTTCTGAGCATTCCCGCGCAATCGGCGGGAATTTACCCGAAAGTTCCTTACATCGAACGGATCCCGATGGTCCGGGATCTGTGCCACCAACTGACGGAGAAGGTGAGTCCCTTGTTCATGGGGTGGAAGTTCGTCGTTTCGCGGAAAGAGTAGGCTTGCTGGTTTTGCCCTTCAACTTTACATAATATACATTACCAGACCTTGTATCGGGGCGCACGAGGGAAGGGTTAAACCTCCCACATCCTCTCCTCGAAACCCTTTCCGGGAAGCTCCGCGATAAAGGTTCCGTACAACGGCCACCGTTCTCCGACCGCCCCCGGTTTGACGATCGTCAGGAAAAACTCGATCCGCTCTTCCTCGGCGCAATCGAGCTCCCGGAATGGAATTCCAAGCTCCAACACCTTGTGGAAAGCGGCTCTGATCGCTTCGGGAAGATCGTCGGGAAGATGGTTCGATATCAGGATCTCCCCGATGTTCCCGATCGCCGCGGACACGGATGGCTTCGCCGGGAAAAGAACCATGCTGATCTTCCGATTCTTCTTCGGAAAGAAGATTTCCGCCTCGAAGGACTCCGGGGATTCGAAGATCGAGCCGTGCAGATCCAGCCGGAGATAGAGATTCCGTTCGTCGAAACCGTAATAAAGACATTCGAGGACCCCGGAAACGGCACGGTGCATCGCTCCGAACTCCGGACGGGGAATATAACGGGTCGCCGCGCTCCATTCGTAATAGGAAGTTAATTTCCCGTTGATTTTCGGCCGGATAAAAGTTCTCGGAGTTGCGAGCAGGTTTCTTTCCGCGGGGATCCTGTCCATCCGGACGATGGGGATGTCGATCGAATCGGGGGGAACCTCCCCGAGTTCACGGTACGCCGCCTTCACGTGGCTGCGAAACAACCGGTCGAACTCCGGCGCGTGGGGGGTAAAATGCTCGTCGCCGTACCACCAGCACCAGTCCGATCCTTCCGCCGCGAGAAGATGGTCGTACGCCGCGATCAAGTTCTTCGACGGCGTGAGGCCGGCGGTTCGTGCCTGGTCGGATCGAAGCTGCCACAGGTTCCTGGCGCGGGCCAGAAGTTCCCAGGCCGCATGATCTTCCCGGTGGCCGATCCAGATGTTGAAGGTTCCGTCGATCCAGGAGCCGCTTGGGACCATATCCAAATGTTCTTCATAATCAATAGTTTTTAGTGCGTCACTGAATGTAGCGCAAGTGATATTCGGGCCGAGCCGGCTCAATTGTCCCAAAAAGGTGCGGAGAAATCCCTCGCCTGAATCGGGAAAATATTCCCAGGCGTTTTCCCCGTCGAGAATGACCGGGACGACATAGGAATCCTTGCGCTGAGGTGCTGGAAGAAATGACAATTTGTTATATATATTATTGATAATGCTAATGAAATGAGATGCGGCATCGGGGGCCGACCAGCGTGAGTACTCGAACCCGATCAGGTCGGACAGGTAATGATCCCGGAAAAAGATCCGGAGAGGTCCTGACGGGGTAGAGGCAATATACGGATGATACAGCCACGAAGGATCCTGAGGAGCCCCGCTGGCATCCCGATGGACATACTTCCCGAGGACTTTCGAGAGGAGAATCTCGTCCGTCGCCATCCACCGGAACCCGGCGCGTGCCGCAATCTCGATCGCGGCGGGGCTGATCGACCCTTCGGATGGCCACATCCCTTCCGGAGCCTTCCCGAAAAAGGAGCGGAACACTTCCCTCCCACGGAAAACCTGCTCCATGGCATCGTCCGGGTGGGAAAAGAGAATCCTCGGCAAGGGGGCCCCGGGAAGCGCGTCCTGCGCCGCCCGGCTGTCGATGAGAAGCGGAAGGATGGGGTGGAACATGGGCGAGGAGGTCAATTCTCCTCCGTCCTGTTCCGCCACCCTCCGGTACTCCGTGAGCACCGTCGCCATGAGGTCGATCTGCCGGTCCAGGACATACCCCTTCTCCCGCTCGGTGTACCCGCTCCCCTTTCTCCACAGCCGGGCAAGTTCCTCATCTTCGACGCGGTGCAGCGGGTGGAACCACGCCAGGTTGAAAAGGGTCATCAGGTCGGTGTAATCCGACGACCCGAATCCCCCCGGCGCCCCGGATTTCTCCACCGCCCGGATCCCCGCTTCCCTTCTCCGGTACAACTCCGCATAACGGGGCTGGGGCAGGATCATGGTGGGGGGGTGGGCGGAGAAGAAGTTGCGAAGGAGGAACTCCTCCTCTTTTTTCGTGAGATCGAGGGAATTTTTCCGGGAGAGGGTGAGGAAGACGTCCTCGGCGCCGTTTTCCACATAATCCTGGACCTGGATCAGGAGGGACGGAACCAGGTTGAAGGTGTGCCGGACCCCCGGGAATTCCCGGAAGATGCGCGGGAGCGCCACGTAGTCCTTGATGGCGTGGAGCCGGACCCAGGGAAGAATGTAGGTACCCGTCTCGGGATCCTTGTAGTACGGCTGGTGCATGTGCCAGAGAAAGCAGAGATAAAGCTTCATCCGGCGGCGCCCCCTTCCCTTTCCTTGAACCCCGTCATCCCAGATGGGAAAGCTTGATCTCGATGAATTCCTTCAAGGGGGTATCGGGATTCTCGACGAGGATCTTGCGGAACACCGCCGCCGCCTCTTCCTCGCGACCTTGGGCGGCGAGCATCCTCGCCTGACCCATCCACGCCTGGGTTCGAAGTTCGCCGTTCGCGAAGGAGGCGGCCTCCCCGTACGCCTTTTGGGCGCTTTCGATGTCTCCCTTGGCCTCGAGCGCCTGCGCCAGCCCCACGCGGAGGAGGAAGTCCAGGATGGTCCCCTGCCCTTTCCCGCCGGACAGGGCTATGCGGAATTGGGATGCGCACAGGTCGTAGTCGTCTCGCAGAAAGGCGAGGCTGCCGAGGTAGTACCTCGCAAAGACCGACGCGCGGGTGTCGGGGTGCTTGCTTAGGTGGTCGGTCAGGGACTGCTCGAGGCCTTCGATCTTCTCCCGGTCGACGACCGTGGGGGCCTGAAGAATCTCGCGGGCGCGATTCAGGTGGGGCCAGAGATCGCGGGACGCCTTCGCCTCCTGCCACCGGAAATAGGCGCGGGTTCCCAATCCCCCTGCCAGGGCAAGAACGAGGACGGCAACCGCCGCGAGCACCCTGGTGCGGTTCTTCTGGATCCACAGGGTCGCCCTTCCGAGGATGGAGATGAACTCGTCCGGCCCCTTCAGATCTTTCCGCGTGTATTTGATCTTCCTCGCCGCCATCCGTCTCCCCTCTCGATGATCGTTCCTGAAAGCTTCCGTGCGTTCGCCGGCATGCGGGGGTCATCCTTCTCGGGAGCGCCTGCTCCCCGGAGGATGTGGAGATCGATCATTCCGATTTCTCCTGGAGATATTGCCTCACCACGCGAGCCAGGGAGTCCCGGATCTCCTCCGGGGAAAGTCTCTCCAGCTTCTGGACCTTCAGGGAGCAACCCAGCTTTTCCACGCGGGTCTGGAACAGGCGGAGCGTGTTTTCCCCGAGCCCGAAATTCGTGAACGACTTCCCCATGACGGCCAGCACCACCCGCGCGTCCGACCCCTTCGTGTAGTCCGAGACGGCCAATAGCGCCTCGAGGGAACTTGACACCTCGTCCTTGAGAAACGCCACGACTCCCAGGGGGCACGGGGCAAGCGCATACCAGAGGGGGGAGGTGGAGCGGAGGTACGGGAAAGCATAAAGGAGAAGGTGGGATCCCTCCCCGATGTGGAGTTTCCCGAACATGCCGATCGGGAACGTCTTCTCCCTCCGGAGGGAGAAGAACGCGGTGTCGACCTCGAACTCGCGAATCTGCCCCAGGGCGAGGACTACCCCCTCGAGCAGGCCGGCATCCGGCAGGAAAAGCACGATGCGCCCCTCGCCGTTTTCCGAGAAGCTCCCCGTATTTTCGATGCGGGCGCACAGGCGCGCCAGCTCCTCCGGCGGAAGGAACTCGCCTTTCGCCTGGGGGACATCGAACGACCCGATCCGCAGCACTCCCCGCCTCTTGAGACTCAACAAGGTCTCGTAGACCATGAGGTCGGGATAGCTGCAGTTGTTCACGATGTCCTTCACGGAGCGGCAGAACTCCGCCAGGAGGATCACCTCCCGTACGATGCCGGACCCTCCCCCGAAGGACCTGGCGTTTTTCGCGAGGAGCACGGAATCGTTCGGCGACGGAAGATCATCGGTGAGATTCCGGATCTCGTCGAGATGCCGAAGCCCCTCGAGCAGGGTGGATTGGGTGGAGGAGTAGATCGTGCGCCGGACCTCCACGTTTCCCGGCAGGAAGCGGAACTTTCCGTCCCGGACCGAGATGAGCCGGTAGAGCGCCTTTTCCCCGACGGTGTTCTGGGAAACGGCGGAGACGATCTCTCCCTGGACGATGTAGATCGACCCGGAGATCCCCTCCCCTTCCACCTGGATGACCCCGCTTTTCGCGTTCATCGAAAGCATCTGCCACAGGTCGGGGAGGAAGACCTGCGCCAGGTTTCCGCTGATTTCCGAGTCTCCGGCAACGGACTCCGAGAGGTTCTCTTGGAAAAGGGCGCGCTGAAGCCTCAGCAGTACCTCTTCTCCGCGAAACGGCTTCCGGATGAATTCGTCGACGCCGGGGCGGAATCCGGCGACGCTTTTCTCGTGATCGCTGAGGAAGAAGATCGGGA
>DASUAN010000219.1:0-6309 GCA_035763765.1 Candidatus Deferrimicrobiaceae bacterium | reverse complement strand
CTCCTGGATCTCCATAGCATCGCGGTTGAGGACATTGAGAAAGGAGATCATCTCGCCGGGCTTCTGGTTGGGGAGAAAGATGATCTTGCTTGCCCGACGGTAATAGAGTTCCCGGTTCAGGTCCGCGATCGCCTTGCTGCCCGAGGGGAACGGCTCTCCTTGGTAGAGAAGGGCGTTCTTGGTCACTTCGATCTCGATCCCGATTTCCGGGGGGGGGATTTCCTCGATCAGGGAGACGATTTTCCAGATCGCCTGGGTGAGGGCGGGGTGGCCGGGGGGGTAAAAACTGACGGTTTTAATCCCTTTGGCGAGTTCGGTTATCGCAAGTACGACTTTTTCCCGCGTGATGTCCTGTGTGATGTCCTGTTCCACTTCCGGCCAGTAAAAAGGGTTTTATTTATTTGATAAATCAAATAAATATATAATCTAATGGTCGGAGTGCCCCAAGTCAATCGTTTTCCTGGCCAGGTCGCCTGGAGGGCCGTCGCCTCCGGGATGGGGGTAGGATATGCCCCGGTGGCGCCGGGCACGATCGGGTCCCTCCTCGCCCTTCCCCTTTGGTATTGGGGGGGAGGCGGCGGGGCGATCCATTTTGGGGCGCTGGTTGCGCTCCTGATCCTCTCCCTGCCCGCCGCGAGCGTGGAAAGGAGGGTAACGGGGGAGAAAGACCCCCGCTCCGTGGTGATCGACGAGATCGCGGGGATGCTCCTGGCGGCCACCTGGATCCCGTGGGGGTGGAAGTCCGGTGTCGTTCTCTTTCTCCTCTTCCGGCTGTTCGATGTCGTGAAATTCGGTCCCGCGGCATGGATGAACTCCCGCGACGGAGCGATCTACGTGATGGCCGATGATCTGGTGGCCGGGCTGTATGCCAATCTGGCATGCCGGGGGGTTCTTTGGCTGACCGGGTGATCCGGATTCTTGCCGCCCGGGCGGGGGAGTTGCTTCTCGTGTCAGGGCGCACCGTAGCGGTCGCCGAGTCCTGCACCGGGGGCAAGCTGTGCGAGGCGCTGACCTCGGTTCCGGGATGTTCCGCGTACTTTCTCGGGGGGATCGTGGCATACGGGAACGAATCGAAAACCAGGGACCTTGCCGTGCCGTCCACGCTTCTCGGGTCCCGGGGAGCGGTGAGCCGGGAGGTCTCGGAGGCGATGGCCGCGGGGGCGGTGCGCCGATTCGGCGCGGACATCGGCATCGGCACGACCGGGATCGCAGGCCCCGGGGGAGGGTCCCCGGAGAAGCCGGTGGGTACGGTGTATGTATCCATCGTATCGGGGGAGGTCCGTCTTTCGGACCATCTTCGTCTTCCCGGCGACCGGGACGCCGTCCGCGAAGCGACGGTGCGGCGGGTTCTCGAGATGCTCGTTTCCTACCTTTCAGGGGGGGAAGGGGAGGGCGAGTGAGATTGTTCATCGGGATCGGCCTTCCTGCCGGATGTCGGCAGGCGATCGCCGCAGCGGTATCCCCCCTTCGGGCGAAGGGCCTTCCCGTTTCCTGGGTCCCCGAACGGAACCTCCACCTGACGTTGAAGTTCCTCGGGGAGGTTCTTCCCGGACGGGCCGACGAACTGGCGGGGCTCATGGCCGGCGCGGCGCGGGGCATTCCCCCGTTCGAGTTCTTCGTCGAGGAGGGCGGCGGCTTTCCGACGCTTCGGTCGCCGAGGGTTTTGTGGGTCGGGGTCCGGGATCCGCTTGAATTGGTCAGGAAGTTGCACCAGAATATGGAGAACGCGCTTTCCGAAGCGGGGTTCCCGCGTGACGAAAGGCCGTTTCACCCGCACGTGACGGTGGGCCGCGTCAAGGGCAGGGTAGCGCCGGGGTGGGGCGAATCCTTTGCCTCCGCAATGTCCGGGGTGACGTTCGGTACCGTTTTCGTGGCATCGTACCGGCTGTATGAAAGCCGGCTCTCCCCGTCGGGAGCGGACTACTCGGTCCTGCGAGAGGTTCCTTTCGGCGGGGGGGCAGAACCGCATGGGAGAGGAGCAGGGAGATGAGCCAGGACGCAAACCGTCGCAAGGCGCTCGACATGGCGCTTTCGGCGATCGAGAAGAACTACGGGAAAGGCGCGATCATGCGCCTCGGGAGCGACTTGCAGGCCGCCGATGTCCCCGCCATCTCGACGGGGGCGATTTCGCTGGACATCGCCCTGGGAATCGGGGGGATCCCGAGGGGCCGGGTGACCGAGATCTTCGGGCCCGAGTCTTCGGGGAAAACGACGCTGGCCCTTCACATCATCGTCGAGGCCCAGAAGCAGGGAGGGATCGCAGGGTTCATCGATGCGGAACATGCCCTCGACCTGAACTACGCGAGGAAACTCGGCCTGAACACCGACGATCTTCTCGTCTCCCAGCCGGACACGGGGGAGCAGGCTCTCGAAATCGCCGAGATGCTCGTCCGGAGCGGCGCCCTGGACATTCTGGTCATCGATTCCGTGGCCGCGCTGGTGCCGAAGGCGGAGATCGAGGGGGAGATGGGCGACTCCCACATGGGGCTCCAGGCGAGGCTCATGTCCCAGGCGCTGCGGAAGCTGACCGGGACGATCAGCAAGTCCCAGACGGCGGTCGTATTCATCAATCAGATCCGCATGAAGATCGGGGTGATGTTCGGCAACCCCGAAACGACGACCGGAGGGAACGCCCTGAAGTTCTACTCGACGATCCGGATGGACATCCGGCGCATCACGCAGATCAAGAAGGACGACGGCGTCATCGGGGCGCGCACCCGCGTGAAGGTGGTGAAGAACAAGCTCGCGCCCCCCTTCCGGGAGGCGGAGTTCGACATCGTCTATGGGGAGGGGATCTCCCGCGAGGGGGACGTCCTCGACCTGGGCGCCACCCTGGGGGTCGTGGAGAAAAGCGGTTCGTGGTACTCCGTCGACGGCGAGAGGATCGGTCAGGGGAGGGAAAACGCGCGGGTCTTCCTCAAGGACCACCACGACGTCACGGAAGCCCTTCGCAGGAAGATTCTCGAACAATCCGGCGTGGTGGGAGCCTCCAAGGCCGCGCCCGGGGAAAAGGGATAACATTGGATCTCCATGACATCCTGAGAGCCGGGGTCAAGAACACGGCTTCCGACGTCCATCTGAAGGTCGGGCTGCCTCCCATCCTGCGGATCAACGGAAAGCTCGTGCCTTTGAAAGTGCCGCAGCCTCTCCGGCCCGAAGATGTGAAGACGATGGCGGAGCAGATCCTCGCCGCCGAGGATCAGAAGCTTCGGTTCGAGAGAAATCACGAGGTCGACTGCTCCTACAGCGTGCCGGGGCTGGGGCGGTTCCGCGTGAACGTCTTCCTGCAGCGCAGCACGGTGGGGATCGCTATCCGGGTCATTCCGATCGGGGTTCTCTCCTTCGAGGAACTGCATCTGCCGAAGGTGCTGGAAAAAATATCCATGGAATCGAGAGGCCTCATCCTCTGCACCGGCACGACGGGAAGCGGGAAGTCGACCACCCTGGCTGCGCTCGTGGAACACATCAATCATCACCGGAGCTGCCACATCCTCATGATCGAGGATCCGATCGAGTTCCTGCTTCGCGACAAGAAGAGCATCATCAACCAGCGGGAGATCGGGGCGGACACCACCACGTTCGCCGGGGCGCTCCGGAGCGCCCTCCGCCAGGATCCGGACGTGATCCTCGTGGGCGAAATGCGCGACTTCGACACGATCGAGACCGCGATCATGGCGGCGGAAACGGGACACCTCGTCCTGTCGACGCTCCACACCCTCGACGCGGCGGAGACGATCAACCGGATCATCAGCGTATTCCCCCCCTACCAGCACAAGCAGGTGAGGATCCAGCTGGCCACGGTCCTGAAGGGGGTCATTTCCCAGCGCCTCGTGCCCCGCTCGGACGGGACGGGACGCGTCCCGGCGGTCGAGGTGATGATCAACACGGCGCGCGTCCGGGAGTACATCGAGGACAAGGACAAGACGCGGAAGATCCGGGAGGCCATCGCCCAGGGGTACCTGAGCTACGGGATGCAGACCTTCGACCAGTCCCTCATGGCGCTTTACAAGGAGAACCTGATCAGCCTGGAGGAGGCTCTCCGGCAGGCGTCCAACCCCGACGACTTCGCCCTCCGCGTCCGCGGAATTTCGTCGACTTCCGATCTCACGTGGGACGATTTTGACAAGGACAAGGAGTCTCCGAAGCAGTGAGGGCAAGGCGGGGTCGTCCCCTCCGGGGGCTCCGCTGTCCGCCGCGCTTCGCATGCTTTCCCGGCGGGCGTTGAGCGAGGGGGAGGTCCGGTTCCGGCTGATGGAGAAGGGCTTCACGGAGGCGCAGGCCGCCGCCGCTCTCGCCAGGCTTCGGGACCTCGGTCTGGTGGACGACACGACCCTCTGCACCAATCTGGCGCGGTCGTACCGCGACGTCCGCCGGCTGGGCCCGCGAAGGATCGTCGGTGCCCTTCTGTTGCGCCGGTTCCCCCGGGACCTCGTCGAAGCGTCGGTGCGCGCGGTCTCCCGGCCGGAAGACGAACTGGCCGCCGCGGCCGCCGCGCTCGGGAAGAAGTTCCGTGGCGGGATCCCCGGGGGCCGGGAAGGGGCCGCGAAGGCGTTCCGGTTCCTCTCCGGCCGGGGGTTTTCCCCGGGGACCTGCCGGCAGGCGATCCGAGGCCTGTCGGGCGACATCATCGAGGAAGGAGAAGGATGAACGGACATGACCGGAGCTGAAATTCGCGCTGCGTTTCTTTCCTATTTCGAGAGGCACGGGCACAAGGTGCTTCCCAGCTCCTCCCTCGTCCCGGCAAACGACCCCACCCTGCTCTTCACCAATTCCGGCATGGTGCAGTTCAAGGAATATTTCCTGGGGCTCGCGTCGGCCGACTGGAAACGAGCGGCCACGGCGCAGCGGTGCCTCCGCGTGAGCGGCAAGCACAACGACCTGGAAAACGTGGGGTACACGGCCCGCCACCACACCCTGTTCGAGATGCTGGGGAACTTCTCCTTCGGGGACTACTTCAAGAAGGAGGCGATCTTCTTCGGGTGGGATTTCCTGACGCGCGAGATGGGACTGGATGGCGGGCGGATGACGGTTTCCGTCTTCCGGGAGGACGACGAGGCGTACGACATCTGGCACAAGTCGATGGGGCTTCCCGCATCCCGCATCGTCCGGTTCGACGAGAAGGACAACTTCTGGGCGATGGGTCCCACGGGACCTTGCGGACCGTGCTCCGAAATCATCTACGATCAGGGGGAGGGGACGGGGTGCGGGCGCCCCTCGTGCTCCGTGGGTTGCGACTGCGACCGGTTCCTCGAAATCTGGAACCTGGTGTTCATGCAGTTCGATCAGGACGAGGGCGGCAGACGGGTCCCCCTTCCGAAACCGAGCATCGACACGGGGATGGGGTTGGAGCGTCTGGCGGCCGTGGTCCAGGGGGTCAAGAGCAATTACGACACCGACCTGTTCCGCAGGATCATCGCAGAAATCGAGGCGCGAAGCGGCGTGGCGTACGGAAGTTCCCCGGTCCAGGACGCCGCGGTCCGCGTGATCGCCGACCACGCCCGCGCGACGGCGTTTCTGATCGGCGACGGGGTCCTCCCCGCCAACGAGGGGCGCGGCTACGTCCTGCGCCGGATCATGCGGCGGGCGCTGCGCCACGGGAAGAAGCTCGGCTTCGATGCGCCCTTTCTGCACCAGGTGGCGGGCGTCGTGGTCCGGGAGTTTCGCGCCGCCTACCCCGAGCTGGAGGGAAGCGCTTCCTCCATCCACACGGTGGCGCTGCACGAGGAAAAGCGGTTTCTCGAGACACTCGACGCGGGGCTCCGGATGGTGGAGGAGGAGTTCGCCCGGATCGGCAAGACGGGGGCAAAGGTCTTCGCCGGGTCCGTCGCCTTCAAGCTCTACGATACGTTCGGATTCCCCGTCGACCTGACCGCGGACCTGTGCCGGGAACGCGGCGTGACGCTCGACACCGAGGGGTTCGACGTCGAGATGGAGAGGCAGCGCGCGCAGTCCCGCGAGGCGTGGAAGGGCGGCGAGGTGGGAGTCTCCGACGCGGCCGCCGCCGAACTCTCGCGGGCCGGGGTTTCCGTCGACTTCGTCGGGTATGACCGGCTCGAGGCGGGGGGAAGGGTGGTCGCCCTGTTTCGGAACGGAGAACGGGTCATGGCGGCGGAGAAGGGCGACGAGGTCGACCTGGTGACCGACGTCACCCCCTTCTACGGGGAATCCGGCGGGCAGGCCGGCGACGTGGGGGAGGGGACGGGCGACGGGTTCCGCCTCGAGATCCGGGATACGCGGCGGCCCGGGGCGGATCTGGTCATCCACCGCGTGAAGGTGAGCGAAGGGAAGGTGACCGAGGGGATGGCGGTC
>DASUAN010000218.1:0-5887 GCA_035763765.1 Candidatus Deferrimicrobiaceae bacterium | reverse complement strand
CGAGGAGCAGGGACCGCACGGAGTGCGGCTCGTGGAGAATCCGGACCGGGTCATCCGGGGGAAGGGCCAGCAGGTCGTGGACCGCCACGGTTCCATGGGCGCGCAGGTGCTCGAGCGCGGCGGCCCAGCGGGGGTGCGGCGCATACACCGCCCGGAGATCCGGCGCCTCCTCGGACCCCGCGAAATAATGAACCTCCGCCCCGCCGTCCCCCTCCCGGAACGACACCAGATAACACGCGTCGACACCGCACAGGGCCACGATTTCCCGGCACGTCTCCCCGAGAAGCTCGTTCAGCCCGAGCCCCAGCGAGCAGATCCGCGCGATTCTCGGTACCACGGCGGGGGAAACCCCGAACGACGACGGTTCCACGTCGTCCCGGACTTTCCCGCGAAACGGGATCGGATCCCTCAAAACCATCCCTCCTTTGCGGGATTCCCCGATATTTTTCTATTATGTACGAAAGAGGGGGAAAAATTGTCAACCAGCCTCTTTTTTTCCTCTTTTTCGTCCCTCCCATTTGGGGTTGCTGCCGGAAAAGGATCTGCCTCAAAATAAAGGGGCCATGACCCTCTTTGCCCGCAGCGACCTCCTCCATACCCTTCTGTCCGGCGTACCCGCCTTCCTCTTCTCCCTGCAGCGCGAGAAGCTCGGGCTGCTTTCCGTCACCGAGGGGGTAAAACCCCTCACCGGGTTCGAGGCGCGGGACCTTCTGGCCAGCCCCGGGCTCTTCGTCTCCCGCCTTTCGCCCGAGGGGAAGGCAGACCTGGTGCGCCTCTGCGGGGAGCTGCCCGAAGGCGCGGTCCCGTTGTGGGAGTTCCGCTTCCGGGGCGCCGACGGGAAAGAGCGGTGGTTCCGGGCGGGCCTGACGGGAGCCCTGGGCCCCCCCGGAGACGCGGCGGCCGTCACGGGGATCGCCTTCGCCGCCGACGCGGAACGGACCGCACGCAGGAAAGCGCAGGAGGGGATCTCCATCCTGCAGACGGCGGGCGCCGTGATCTTCTTCTCCGACCTCGAGGGGAACATCCGGCTCTGGAACCAAGCCTCCGAACTCTTCTTCGGCTGGACGCGCAAGGAGATGGCCGGACAGAAAATCCACCGGCTCTTCCTCGTTCCTCCGGATGCCGTCGACGGGATGATCCGCACGGTGCGCGTCGGAGGCACGATCTCCCAGGAAACCCGGCTGAACACGAAGACGGGGAACGAAGTCGACTGCCGGGTGACGATCTCCCGCGTGACCGGCGACCGGGGCGTCCCAACGGGAATGGTCGTCACCGTCCTGGGAACCGGCGAGCGGAAGAGCCTGGAGAATCGACTCCAGCAGCTGATCACACGGCTTCGGATGATCGAGCGGGTGAACCGGGTCATCTCGTCGGACTGGGACATCGGGAAGGTCCACGCACGGATCGCGGAAGAGCTTGCGAAACTGCTCGAGTTCGACCGGACCTCCGTGGCCGTCTTCGAGGAGGGAAAGGACCCCATTCTCATCCGCACCGATTCGAAAGGACACACCGATCTTGCCTCCGGAACCCGTATCCCGCTTGCCCGGTCGGCCCCCGGCTGGGTCCTCTCCCACCGCATGACGCGGGTGGACGCGGACCTGTCCGATTCGCCGGATCCGTTCGCGGAGGACGAGGGCCTCTTGCGGGAAGGGATGAGATCCCGGATCGTCATCCCCCTCTTCGCCGGAGAGCGAATCGTGGGAACACTGAACTTCACCAGCCGCAGGAAAAACGCGTACGCCTTCTCCACCGGGGAGAGGCTGGGAAGCATCCCGGACCAGCTGGCGATGGCGATCGAAAAGTACCTGATGGTCACCCGCCTCCGCACCTCCGAGGAGAAATACCGTCTCCTGTTCGAGCAGGGGCCGCCCGCCGCCACGATCGGGCGGGACGGACGTTTCCTCGACGTCAACGAAGGCTGCCTGCGCCTTTACGGATACACGCGGGAGGAGTTCCTGCGGCTGGCCGTTTCCGACATCACCGCCCTGCCGGAGCAGGACGCCCCCTACGAGTCCGTCCTGAGGACCGGCCAACCGGTGGAAACGGAGGTGCTCCGGAAGCGGAAGGACGGCTCCTGCTTCTGGGGGTTGCTGAACGCTTTCCCGATCGCGGGCGACCTCGTGCTGGCACAGATCATCGACATCACCGAGCGGAAGGACGCCGAGGAGGCCCTCCGCAGGGAGAAGGATTTCTCCTCTCGGATCCTCGCGATCGCGAGCGTCCTCATCGTGGTGCTGGACCGGGAGGGAAGGATCCTCCTCTTCAACCGGAAGTGCGAAGAGGTCACGGGGTGGCAGGAAAACGAAGTGCGGGGGAAGCACCTCTGGGACATTCTCCTGCCCGACCGCTTCGGCGCGCCGATCCGGGAGACGTTCTCCCGTCTCGGCGTGGTGGACCTCTTCCCGTTCTACGAAATCCCCTGGCGGACCAGGGACGGAACGGAGCGGAACATCCGGTGGAACAAATCGGTTTCGAGGGACGAACGGGGAGAGGTGGTCTGGGTGATCGGGACCGGCATCGACGTCACCGAGCAGCGTCAGCTCGAGGAACAGCTGCGGCAGATCCAGAAGATGGACGCGGTGGGAACCCTTGCGGGCGGGATCGCCCACGACTTCAACAACATCATCCAGGCGATCATGGGATACACCGCGCTGCTCAAGGCCCGGCTCGGGGAATCCTCCCTCGGTGCGGAGGAAATCGAGGCGATCGAGCAAGCCGGCCTGCGCGCGGCCGGGCTCACCGCCCAACTCCTCGGGTTTGCCCGGGGAGGGAAATACGAGGTGCGGCCGGTCGACCTCAACCAGGTCGTGGAGAAGGTCGTCTCCATGATCCGCCATACCTTCGATCGGTCGATCGAGATCCGGCTGGAATTGTCGGAAGGGCTTCCTGCCTTCGAAGGGGACGCCGGCCAGCTGGAGCAGACGGTCCTCAACCTCTGCATCAACGCCCGCGACGCGATGCCGAACGGAGGAACCCTCACGCTCGGAACGCGCTTCGAGCAGCTGTCCGAAGAAGAAAAGGGGGAACCCCCGGGGAAGGTGCCGCGGGGGAACTACCTCGCCCTCTCCGTATCCGACACGGGGATCGGAATCCCCCGGGAGAACCTCTCCCGCATCTTCGAGCCGTTCTTCACCACGAAGGAGCCCGGAAAGGGGAGCGGGATGGGGCTTTCCATGGCGTACGGCATCATGAAGAATCACGGGGGGCACCTGGAGGTCCACAGCGTCCCCGGGGAAGGGACGACCTTTCGGGCGCTTCTGCCGGCTTCCCCGAAAGAGATCCCTCCTGCGCTCTCGAGCGTCCGGGACGAGCCGTTGGAAGGCGGGACGGAGACGATCCTCTTCGTCGACGACGAGGAATCGCTGCGTGCTCTTGCGGCGGAGATGCTCGGCAATCTCGGATACCGGGTATTCACCGCGGCTACCGGGACGGAGGCCGTGAAGACCTTCACGGAGAGGCGGGGGGAGATCGCGCTCGTCATCCTGGATATGATCATGCCCGGGATGGGCGGGGAGGAAACCTTCCACCGGCTGAAGGAGATCGACCCCGAAGCCCGCGTCCTGCTCTCCTCGGGGTACGCCCTGGAAGGAAAGCCCAAAAGTCTCCTCACGGCCGGTGCCGCAGGATTTCTCCAGAAGCCGTACCGGGTAGGAACCCTTGCGGCGGCCTTGCGCACGGCTCTCGGGAGAGGGGGACCGTAATCGCCGGAAGGGGAAAAGACCCTTCCCTACTCCTTCCAGTGCGCCCGCTCGAAGCGCCGGATCTTCTCCAAGCGACGGCGATGCCGTCCCCCCTCGAAGGGTGTGGAAAGCCACGCGCGGACGATGCTGCGCGCCCTGCGGGGCGGGACCTCATGGGCCCCCATCACGAGCACGTTGGCGTCGTTGTGACGCCGGGACAGCCGGGCGTCTGCCACCGTCGACACGTGGGCCGCACGCACCCCTCGGGACTTGTTCGCCGCAATCGCCATCCCGATGCCGGACTTGCAGAGAAGGATGGCTCGGTCGGCCTCCCCCCGCCGGACCGCGGCGGCGGCGGCGAACCCGTAATCCGGGTAATCCACCGGGTCGACCGAGTCGGTCCCCAGATCCCTAACATCGCATCCCATCCCGGACAGGAGCCGGAGAAGATCCGCCTTCAGGGCCACGCCTCCATGGTCCGCAGCGAGCACGATCCGGAAAGGCACGCGCATTTTCCTCAACCGGCCCCCCCCTCCCCTGCGAGGGCGTAATGCGCTGCGCCGAGCAGCGCGGCCTTGTCGTCCCGAATCACCCGGACGGGCACCCGCGAGAGGAACTCCCGGAATCTCCCTTTCGAGAGGAACGATTCGAGAAACGGCCCTTCCAGGAGGAACGGCCAAAGGAAGGGGGCGATCCCCCCTCCCAGATAGACCCCTCCCGTTGCCATCACCTGGAGAGCGAGGTTTCCCGCCTGGGCCCCGTAGAGGGACGAAAAGATCAGGAGGGCTTCGACGCAGGCCCCCGACCCCCCGGAGAGCCCTTCTCGCGAGATGGCGCGCGGCGGATCCTCCGCGGCGATCCGGGCCTCGACCTCCGGAGACTCCTCCATCCCTTCGGACTCCCGAAGAAACCGGTAGATCGCGTGCAGCCCCGGTCCCGAAACCGCCCGCTCCACGCTGACGCGCCCGTCATGCCGCTCCTTGAGATACCGGAACAGCCTCACCTCCCGCTCGTCCCGGGGGGCGAAATCGGCGTGCCCCGCCTCCGATGCGACCGGCAGATATCCCGAGCCGCCCCACACGAGAAACGACGCGCCGAGACCCGTTCCCGCGGCGATGACCGCGATGTTTCCTCTCGGCTCGGCCTCCCCGCGCTGGAGCACGGCGAAGCTCTCTCCGGGAAGGAACGGGACGGCGAAGGCGGTCGCCTGCAGGTCGTTGATGAGGAAGGCGCGCCGCGTCCCGACGGCGCTTCGGACCAACTCCCCGTCCAGGACCCATGGAAGATTGGTCACCCGGCTCCGCCCGGATACCACCGGCCCCGCGACGCCGATGCAGGCCGCGTCGACGCCGGGCTTGCCGGCGAGGAATTCCGCGAGAATCGGTTCCAGGCCGGGGTACCGGCCGCTCGGATAGGAGCGAAGCTCCGTCCGCCGCATGGCGCCTTCTTCCCGAAGGAAAATCGCGAGATTCGTCTTCGTGCCTCCGACGTCTCCTGCCAGAATCCTCATCCGGCGCGGCCCGTCCTTTCCCTTGCCCCGCCCGCCCCGATTCCCCTCGGGGATCTCGCGCCAAGACGCGAAGCCGCATCGGCATCGGCAAGAAAGGTGACCCTCCCTTTCCGCGGGGAAACCCGGGAGGCAGGCAGCATCGATCCCCTTCCCGACAAAATCTCCTCGAAAACCAGCGCCTTTTCCTTCCCGCTCACCAGGAAGATGACCTGGGAGGCGGCATTCAGCACGGGAAGCGTCAAGGTGACGCGGGGGAGGGACGGGTCTCCACCTTCGGCCCAGGTCACCCAGGCAAACTCCTCTTCCAGGGCGGGGGAACCGGGGAAAAGCGACGCGGTGTGCCCGTCCGCTCCCAGACCCAAAAGGATCGCGTCGAATCGCGGGAACCCCCCGGGGACCTCCCGAAAGGCACTCCGGAGCGCTTCCTCGTATCTGCGGGCCCCCTCCCGGGGATCCGCAAGGGAGGTGTCGACCGGGTGGAACTTTTCCGGAGGGACGGCGGCCGGGGAAACCAGCGCCTCCTTAAGCATCCGCTGATTGCTCGACGGATCGCCGGGAGGAACCCACCGCTCGTCGACCTGGAAGAAATGGACGAGGTTCCACGGAAACCGGCTCCGGTAGGGTTCGGAGGAGAGGGCCGCGAGGGTGCGTCGGGGAGTGGTTCCCCCGGACAGGGCCATAAAGATTCCTTTCGTTT
>DASUAN010000217.1:0-4532 GCA_035763765.1 Candidatus Deferrimicrobiaceae bacterium | reverse complement strand
AGAACCGGGATGTCATCGGTGCGTTCCCGGAGGGGGGGGAGATGGATGGGGATGACGTTGAGCCGGAAGTAAAGGTCCTGCCGGAAGTTTCCCGCGGAGATTTCCTTCTCCAGGGTCTTGTTCGTCGCCGCGATGACGCGCACGTCCACGTCCACCGGTTTCGTTCCCCCCACCGGTGTGAAGGACTGTTCCTGGAGCACCCGCAGGATCTTCGCCTGGAGGGGGGGACTCATTTCCCCGATCTCGTCGAGGAAGATCGTTCCTCGGTGGGCCGTTTCGAACCGGCCGGTCCTCGAGATGTGTGCCCCGGTGAAGGCGCCCCGCACATGCCCGAACATTTCGCTTTCCAGCAGTTCGGCGGGGATGGCGGAGCAGTTGACGGTGACGAGCATCCGGTCGGCCCGGCTGCTGTTGTAGTGGATGGCGCGGGCGATGAGTTCCTTCCCGGTGCCGCTTTCCCCCGTGATGAGGATGGTCGAGTCGCTTCCCGCCACCTTCGAGACCAGGGACAGCACCTCCCGGATCGGCTCGCTGATCCCGATGATCTTCTCGAACTGGTTCTGGCCGATGGCCTGTCTCTTGAGGTGGATATTCTCCTTCCGGACTCCCGTCATCTCGAACGCCCGTTCCACGAGATGGACGACTTCCACCACCTTGAACGGCTTCGTGACGTAATGGAAGGCGCCGAGCTTCATGGCCTGGACGGCGTTTTCCACCGTTGCGTGCCCCGTGATGAGGATGACTTCGCAGCCGGCGTGGACCTTCTTCGCGTGGGAGAGCACCGCGAGGCCGTCTTTCCCGGGCATCACGAGGTCCGTCAGGACGACGTCGATCTCCTGCTGGTCGAGGACCTCGATCGCGTCCGTTCCGGAGCGGGCCGTGTAGACGTTCAGGTCCGGCCCGGAAAAGACGCTCAGGAGGAGTTCAAGAATGTTTTCATCGTCTTCTGCGATCAGGATCGATTTTTTCATCGTCCCCATTCTACCTTCCGGGAACCCCCGAGCGGAAGATCATTCCTTCGGGGCGGGTAAAGTTTTTCGGGGGTCTTCCGATAGGGTATTTGTGCGGATGCCATCCCAGGGAGCCATCCATTGAATAGCACCGGTCCAGGCGGGAAAAAGGGAAACGGTTCGATTTCGGACGGAAAAAAGTCCCCCCGCCAGAAGCGGATCGACCGGCTCAAGGGGAAGGTAGAGAAGGGGACCTACCGCGTGAAGCCGAAGAAGGTGGCGGACAAGATGGTCGAGGACGCCGTCCGGCAGATGCGGAACCGGATCCGGCCGGAGTAACCACGCTGCTTTCGCCTGCATCCCGCAGGCGTTTGGGATACAATCTTCCCGAAAGAGGAATCGAGCAAGAGAACAGGGGCGCGCCATGGGGCGAGCCGCTTTCGAAAAGGTTCTCCGGCAGGCGATCGACGACCTCCCCCGGAGGTTCCGCGAGGCTCTGCGGAACGTGGCGATCGTGGTGGAGGATTTCCCTCCGGACTGGCTTCTGGAGGAGCTCGACGTTCCGCCGGGGGAAACTCTCTACGGGTTCTACCACGGAATCCCGCTGCCGGAACGGTCCGTGCAGGACTCCGGGAATCTGCCCGACAAGATCTCCCTCTACCGCGGTCCGCTCGAAGAGGATTTCCGGGATCCCGGGATGCTGGCACGCCAGATCCGGGTGACCCTACTCCACGAAATCGCCCACTATTTCGGGATGGGCGAGGAGGATCTCTCCCGGCTCGGGTACGAGTGATTGTGATATACCAGGAAGGGGGGAGGAGCGGGTAACCGAAGGATCGCAGCCGGCAGAGCCGGCGATCGATGAAGGGAGGCTGGCAATGTACGTCTTGCGCCGCTTGTTTCACGATGGCATCGCCCACCCCGAACTCGTCCTGATTCACTACGCGGCCGCCCCGGAGAATTCGCCCGGGGACGTCCTTGCCCGTTCCACCGTCGTCGTGCCCCCGACGCGGATCCGCGGGACCCGGGAAGTTCGCCTCTTTCTTCCCCGTCTTCCGGACGGAGGCCGGGTTCGGCTGACCTACTTCTTCTCGACCGTCGTCGCCGGGAGCGAATGGTTCTCTCCCCCGTACGACCTCGTTCTTCCCGGACCGGAGGCCGGCGGTGACGTCGACGTGATCGAGGAAGAGGGAGAGGGGAACGCCGGGCCGGCGGCGGGGCGGGGGATGTTCCGGATGGCCCTTCCCCTCCGGCCGGAGGAGCCGCGGGAAGGAACCGTCCGATACGGATTCGGCGCGATGCGCAAGAAGCCCTCCGTCTCCCTCTGCCGGGCCCGGGTGCCGATCGTGGGCGGGGATGCCCCCGTGGTGGAGGTCCCCGAGGCGCTGTCCGTCCTGAAGAACCGGCCGATGCCGTTTTTCCTCTATCATGTTCCCGAAGAAGGGACCGTCCCGATCGCCGACAAGATCAACTGCGCCAGGATCACGCTCAGGGACGAGGAAGGGGACATCGTGTGCGCCCGGGCCCTGTGGGGGGAACGGTCCTGGGCCGCCCACAACCTCACCGTGATGGAAGCCAAGAATTTCGCCTCCGAGGAAGGAAGAGCGTCCGGGTACTTCCACGCCGCAGACCGGAACGCATACCTTCGGGTGCGGTCGGCGATTCTTGCCGGGCATCCGCTTCCGAGGACGTTCGAGGGGTTCGTGTTCGGCCCCTCGGACAGCGTCGTGGAGTATTGCTTCCAGGTCTTGAGAATCCGTGCCGGGCAGGCGGTCGCTTCGTGGGTCAACGCCCCCTCCGGCCGGAACTGGACGGTAACGCTATAGGATCTCCCGCAGGGCCGCGAGAAGCGTCCCGATCTCGTCGTCCGTCCCCACGGTGATCCGCAGGCATCCGGCGAGGCGCGGCGTGTCGAAGTACCGGACGAGGATCTTCCTGCGCTTGAGCGCCTGGTAGACCGGCCTGGCCGACCTCCCCCGGGGCCGTTTCGCGAGGACGAAGTTGCTCTGCGAGGGGAAGGGGAGAAACCCGAGCGGAGGAAGGGCGGAGAGCAGCGCCTCCCGGGTCTTTCGGATCTTCGCGACGTTTTTCTCCATCCAGCCGACGTCCTTCAGCGCGGCCTCCCCGGCGGCGATCGCGAGGCGGCCGAGGTTGTAGGAGTCCCGCACCTTGTTCAGTCCCCGGATGATTTCCGGGTGGGCGAACCCGAGCCCGATCCGCATCCCGGCCAGGGAGAAGGACTTGGACAGCGTGCGGAGCACGATCACGTTCTTCTTTTCCCGGGCGAGGGAAAGGGCCGTCTCCTCGGCGAAGTCCGCGTATGCCTCGTCGATGACGAGCACCCCCGGCACCCGGTCGGCGAGATCGGCCAGGACGGCTGTCGGAACCGACGTCCCCGAGGGAGAGTTGGGGCTGGCGACGATCGTGACCTTCGCCTTTCTCGCCGGAAGGCCCGTAGGGAGGGAATAGTCGTCGGGGTACGGAACGCCCCGGATCCTTCCTCCCTGGATCCGCACGAGTGTATCGTACAGGGTGTACGTCGGGGTGGGGCAGCACAGCGTGTCCCCTTCCCCGACAAAGGCGCGGGCGATCATCGCGAGCAGGTCGTCCGAGCCGTTCCCCGCGATCACCCAGGGGAGTTCGAAGGCGTAGGTCAGGGCGGCCTGCCTCCGGAGTCTCGTCGAGTCCGGGTCCGGGTACAGCCGAAGCGAAGCTCGCGCTTCCGCCTGGATGGCCCGCTGGACCGCGGGGGAGGGGGGATAGGGGTTCTCGTTCGTGTTGAGCTTGACGAACCCCGGTTCCTGCGGTTGCTCCCCGGGGAGATACCCCTTCATGCGCGCGATGTTTCTCCGGAACGGGATCTTCATGACGTGCCCATCCCCCTTCGCCCCGGAAAAACCCGTCTGCCGAGCCTCTCCCAGGCCGGAAGCGACCGGGTGACGGTGTCGGGGGAGACGCAGTAGGCGATCCGGAAATGCCCGTCCCGCCCGAACCCGCGCCCCGGGACGATCAGGAGGTTTTCCTCCCGGGCCGCCTCGGCGAATTCCAGATCATCCTCGCACGGGGACCGCGGGAAGAGATAAAAGGCTCCGCCGGGGGGGACGACGGTGAACCCGGAGCCGGAAAGGACCCCGAGGAGGGCGTCCCGGTTCGCCCGGTATACGGAAAGGTCCGGATCGTGGTCCTGGATCCCGGCCACGGCCATCTGCATGAGGGAGGGCGCGTTGACGAATCCCAGCACCCGGTTGCAGAACACGCAGGCATCCGCAACCTCCCCGGCGTCCTCCGCCCGCGGGCTCACCGCGAGATATCCGATCCTTTCTCCGGGGACGTTGAGGTCCTTGGAGTGGGAATAGGCGACCAGGGTGTTCCGCAGGACCGCCGCGGGAGGGAAAAAGGAGAATCCCGGGTACACGATCTTCCGGTACGGCTCGTCGGACAGGACGTAGACGGGGGATTTCGTCCGTTCCTCCCGTTCGGCGAGCAGGGCGTCGAGCGCCAGCAGGGACTCCCGGGAATAGACGGCGCCCGTCGGGTTGTTCGGCGTGTTGAGGATGACGGCCCGTGTCCTGTCCGAAAGCG
>DASUAN010000216.1:0-5138 GCA_035763765.1 Candidatus Deferrimicrobiaceae bacterium | reverse complement strand
GGAACCGGGCAACTGCGCCTGTGGCAGGATCCTGCTTCCCTTCCGCAGGAATCGATCCGAGGGAATAGACCTCCGGGCTGGAGGGGAGGAGGCTTGCGCCTCCTCTCCCTCGGCAGCCCGGCCCATTACTTGACCACGTGGTGGAAAGAGGCCGTGCCCTTCTTCCCGCCGGACTCGATCTCGGCGGAGAACTCGTACTTCCCGTGCTTGTCCAGGGTGATGTCCGCCCCGAAATGTCCCTGCATCACCATCAGGTCGTATTTCGCCTGCTGTTTGTCGGGACCGGTGACGGTCACGGTGCCCTTCCCCTCCGTGACATGGGCTTTTGTTCCCGGGTCCTCGAGAGAAAATGCGATGTGGTGCGTGTGCTTCATCTTCGCCATCATCTCTTCCGACACCTTCGACTTCGCCATCTGCGCCTTCATGTCCACGAGCCGCCCCTCTGCCTTCCAGGGGCCGATTGTCCCCCCGAAGATCTTGTCCCCCATCGACATTCCGTGGCTTTCCATCTTCCCTTCTCCATGCATCCCCGGCATCGATCCGTGCCCTTTCTCCCCAGCAAGGGAAGGCCCCGGGAACGCAAGAAGAACCAGGCCGGCAAATAGAACCGCTGAAAATCCGATCTTCCTCATTTTTTTTCCTCCTTCTGCTCGAAATGCGCTTTCCGTAACGAATTTGCAGACTGCCCCCGCGCCTTCAATGGCGCTCCATCAACTTCGGTCGCAGAATCTGTTCTTCCTCGGCCCTTCGACCTTTCCCGTCCCGGATCACCAAGCGGATCCGAACCTCCCTCCCCGGATCGAAGGAGACCTTCGGTTCGGGGTGGAACTCCAGGGTCATCCCGAATCCGGTCGAATAGACCTTGCCGGGAAACGCCGCGTCGGCGCCGGGCAGGGAAACGGCGGCCTCTTCCACGAAAACGGGCCGGTCGAAGAGGACGGAGAGGACGACGGGCGACTGCCCCTCCTCTTCCCGGATCGCCATGAGTCCGAGGATCTTCGGTGAACCGATGTCGATGGTTTCCGCTCCCTTGGCGACCGCTCCGAAGCGGACCGCCCCAGACGCATCGGTCACCTCGATCCGCTCCGCCCTCCCGAACTGGAATACGGTAAGGGCCAGGGCCTTCGCGGCTTTTTCCCTCTGTGCGGGAGAGAGGGATTCCGGCCGGAAGCTCCCGCCGACCGTCACCCTCGCCAGGGCGCCTTCATAGGTGAAGGAACCCAGTTCCGACCCGGGGGGAAAGGGATGGACGATCTCTTTATGGATGGCGTCCGCCGGCCCCTCCCCCACCTCGATCCCCCGGATCACGGTGCGCACCACCAGCGCCTCTTCCTTCCCTTCCTCCACGGAGAAGATCGGGACGGGACGGAACTTCTCCGGCTCGAGGGCTGAGGGGAAGTAGGCGACGGTCGCGAAGCTCTTCGCCTGCAGGGGAAGGGAGGGGAGTTCCCCGTAGACGGCATCGAAGGCCTTCGTCGACTGGATGACCGGCTTTGGAGGAGGGGACGGCTTCGAGCATGACGCGAAAGCGGCGAGGGCGACCGCTCCCGCCGCAACGATCCCCCATCTTTTGGGCCGGTGCCTTGCGTCCCGCATCTCCCCGATCATCGAACCGGTCCTTTCCCGGTCTTTCTCAAGAATCCTCGCCGGGCATCGGCGAAGGGCCGGGCGCGAGCGAGGTCCGGTCGTCCGTACCTTTTAGCCCCTTCACGTGTATGAATTCATAGATGACCGGGTAGACGAGAAGTTCCAAGACGACGGAGGTGACCACCCCTCCGACCATCGGCGCGGCGATCCGCTTCATCACGTCCGAGCCGGTCCCCGTGCTCCACATGATGGGAAGCAGCCCGGCGATGATGACGGACGCCGTCATCACCTTCGGGCGGATCCTCTTCACCGCCCCGTCCACGATCGCCTCTTTCAGGTCCCCGACCGTGTTCATGAGCCCTTTCCGCTTCATCCCGTTGTAGGCCACGTCCAGATAGAGGAGCATCACCACTCCCGTCTCGGCGTCCAAGCCCGCCAGGGCGATGATCCCCACCCAGACCGCCACCGAGAGGTTGTACCCGAGCAGATAGATGAGCCAAAAGGCCCCCACCAGGGAAAACGGGACCGCCAGGAGAACGATCGCCGTCTTTTGGAGGGACTTCGTGTTCAGGTAGATGATGAGGAACACGATGAAGAGCGTAAGCGGGATCACGACGAGGAGCCGCTTCTTTGCCCGCTCCATGTACTCGAACTGTCCGCTCCAGACGATGCTGTACCCCGGAGGCAGGACGACGTGGTTTCGGACCGCTTCCTGGGCCCTCCTCACGTAGGTTCCGACATCCGTCCCCCGGATGTCGACGAAGACCCACACCGTCCGCCGGGAATTCTCGCTCTTGATTCCCGCGGGGCCCTTGTGGATGGAGATGTCGGCAAGCTGCCCCAGGGGGACCTGCGCGCCTCCCGGCGTCGGGACCAGGACCCGACGCATCGCCTCGACGCTGTCGCGGAGCTCCGCGGGATACCGCACGTTCACCGGATACCGCTCCAGTCCTTCGACCGTGTAGGTGACGTTCATCCCCCCCAAGGCGGACATGATCACGTCCTGCACGTCGGCGACGGTGAGGCCGTGCCGGGCCGCCTCCTCCCGGCGGATCACATAGTCGAAGTAGTTCCCTCCCGTGATCCTCTCGGCGAAGGCCGACAGGGTCCCCTCGAGAGGGGAAACCGCCGACTCGACCTGCTCGCCGAGCCGCACCAGGGTGTCCAGGTCGTCCCCCATGATCTTGATCCCGACCGGCGTCTTGATCCCCGTGGCGAGCATGTCGATCCGGGTCTTGATCGGCATCGTCCAGGCGTTCGTCAGCCCCGGAAACCGGATGGCGGCGTCCAGCTGCTCGACGAGCTTCTCGTGGGTCATCCCGGGGCGCCACTCCTTTTCCGGCTTCAGCATGATCGTCGTCTCGATCATCGTGAGGGGGGCGGGATCGGTGGCGGTTTCCGCGCGGCCGATCTTTCCGAAGACCCGCTCCACCTCGGGAAAGGTCCGGATGATCCGGTCGGTCTGCTGGAGGAGTTCCTTCGCCTTCGTGACCGAGATCCCGGGGAAGGTCGTCGGCATGTAGAGGAGGTCCCCCTCGTAGAGGGGGGGCATGAACTCCGAGCCGATCCTCAGGACGGGCCAGGCCGTCGCGGCGACCACCAGGGCGGCCCCGACGACCACGGTCTTTTTGTACCGGAGGGCCCAATCGAGAACCGGGTGGTAGACCCGGATGAGGAACCGGTTGACCGGGTTCCTCTCCTCGGGAAGGATCCTCCCCCGGATGAAAAATCCCATCCAGATCGGAACGATGGTCACCGAGAGCACCGCCGCGGCCGCCATCGAATACGTCTTGGTGAAGGCCAGCGGCTTGAAGAGACGCCCTTCCTGGGCCTCCAGGGTGAAGACGGGGAGGAAGGAGACGGTGATCACGAGGAGAGAATAGAAGAGGGTGGGGCCGACCTCCTTCGACGCTTCGACCACCAGCTCCCAGTGCCCCCGTTTCCCGCCGTCGTGCTCCATGTGCTTGTGCATGTTCTCGATCATGATGATCGCCGCGTCCACCATCGCCCCGATGGCGATCGCGATGCCGCCCAGCGACATGATGTTCGCGTTCAGCCCCTGGTAGTACATGATGATGAAGGAGATGAGGACGGCCAGGGGAAGGGTGAGGATCGCTACCAAGGCGCTGCGGAAATGGAGGAGGAAGAGGACGCAGACGATCGCCACGACCGCCGATTCCTCCAGGAGCTTCTCCGTAAGCGTCCGGATCGCCCGCTCGATCAGCCCCGACCGGTCGTACACGGGAACGATCTCCACCCCCTCGGGAAGGCCCGCCTTGAGCTCCGCGAGCCGCTCCTTCACCTTCCGGATCGTCGTCAGCGCATTCTCCCCGAACCGCATGACGATGACGCCGCCCGCCACGTCCCCCACGCCGTCGAGGTCGGCGATCCCCCGCCTCAGCTCGGGGCCGAGGCGGACGTCGGCCACGTCGCGCAGGTAGACGGGGGTTCCCCGGTCGGTCGCGAGGGGGACGTTCCGGATGTCCTCGAGCGTCTTGATGTACCCCAGCCCGCGGACCATGAACTCCGTCTCGGCCATCTCCACGAGCCTTCCGCCCACGTCGTTGTTGCTGCGCTGGATCGCCATCCGGACCTTCTGGAGGGGGATCCCGTAGGCGGCGAGCCGGTTGGGATGGACGACCACCTGGTACTGCTTGACGTACCCCCCGATCGAGGCGACCTCGGACACCCCCTCGACCGCCGTCAGTTCGTACCGGAGGAACCAGTCCTGGATCGACCGCAGCTGCGCGAGGTCGTGCTTCCCCGACCGGTCCACGAGGGCGTATTCGTAGACCCACCCGACCCCGGTGGCGTCGGGTCCGAGGGTGGGGGTGACCCCGGCGGGGAGCCGCTTGGAGACGTAATTTAAGTATTCGAGAACGCGGCTTCTCGCCCAGTAGATGTCCGTGCCGTCCTCGAAGATGACGTAGACGAAGGAGAGGCCGAAGAAGGAAAATCCCCGCACGACCTCCGCCTTGGGAACGGCGAGCATCGCCGTGGTGAGCGGATAGGTGACCTGGTCCTCCACGATCCGGGGGCCCTGCCCGGGGTACTCCGTGAAGATGATGACCTGGACGTCGGAGAGGTCGGGAATCGCGTCCAGGGGGATGCGGGTCATCGCCCAGATTCCCCACGCACCGAGGAAGAACATCGCCAGGACGACGAGGAACTTGTTCTTTACGGATTTCTCGATGATCCGGTCGAGCACGGGTCAATGCCCCCTGTGGTTTTCCGCCGGGCTCTTCGTCCCCGCCGGGGAGCCGCCTTCTCCTTCGGGGCCCATGGCCGACGCCGCGCTCTGGAACTTCTTCAGCGCCTCCTTCAGGCTGCTCTCCGAATCGAGGAGGAACTGGGAGGAGATCACGACGTTCTCGTCCGCCTTGAGGCCTGACAGGACCTGCACGGCCCCCTCCTCGCCTTCGAGGCCCAGGGTGACCTCCCGGGGTTCGAACCGTCCTTCCCCGCGGGCCACGAACACGACGTTGCGGACCCCCGTCCGGATCACCGCCTCGTGGGGGATGAGGATCGTCTTTTCGCCCACCCGCGGGTGG
>DASUAN010000215.1:0-4088 GCA_035763765.1 Candidatus Deferrimicrobiaceae bacterium | reverse complement strand
CCCGGAACAGGAGGATGCCTCCCAGGACGCCGACCACGGCGCTCGCCTGCCGGACGGAGACCGCGTAGGACACCTTCGCCATATGAAGGCCGACCCGGTACGTGGTGAACGAAAGGAACAGGATGAGCCCGGCCGCGATCCCCCGCGGCCAGTGCGCCCGGATCTCCTCGGCGAAGTGGCGCCGCGAATCCGTCAGCAGGGCATTGCCCAGCAGGAAGAGGAACAGGGCGATGTCCAGATAGTACGTGTAGACGAAGACGTCCGCCACCGTGACGCCGCGCTTGTCCACGATCGCCCCGACCGAGTAGAAGACCCCCGCCGACAGCGCCAGCAGGACGCCGGGAAGCCGGACGTTCCGCAAGGGGAAGGAGAGGCCTGCCCAGGAAAGGTCCCGCATCTGGAGGATGTAGGCTCCGAGAAACACGACGACGATCCCCGTGGCCCCGAGGAGGGAGAGCCGTTCGTCGAGGAAGAGGTACGCCCAAAGCGGGATGTAGAGCGGGCCCGTGGTGGTCAGCGGGTAGGCGAGAGAGACGTCGACCCGTTCGTAGGAGGCCGTGAGGCAGGCGTGGTAGATCGAGAAGAAGAATCCCCCCCCGATCGCCAGCGGCAGGACCGGACCGGCGGGGGGCGGGATCGCCCCGTACCGGAGAAGCCAGTAAAGGGAGAAGATCGCGATCGCCGAGGCGTGCATGAAGACGTTGAAGGCGAGCTTGTGCCGCGTCGTCTTCAGGATCAGGTTCCACCCGGCGTGCATCGCCGCGGACAGGAGGATGAGGAGCAGCGCGGTGTTCGGCATCCCGCCTACAGTACGGTTCCCCGTTCTTTTTCGCAACCGGACCTTTCGGAAGTTGACGCGGGTCAAGGCATCGCCTTTTCCCCCGTCCTATGATGAAGACAGATCCAGGGGGAGGGCCTAATGGAACTGCTCCACGTGGCGCTTACCGCCGTCCATGTCCTGGCCGCCATCGCGTGGCTGGGGGGGATGATCTTCCACATCGTCGTTCTCGACCCGGTCTTCCGGAAGAACGAGGTGGATTTCCGGAGCGCGTTTCTTCTCGCGCAGATGGAGCAGCGGTTCCGGAAACTGGTCGGGACGTCGATCGTCCTCCTCGTCTCGAGCGGGTTCGCCAAGGCGTATCTCCTGCTCGGATCGTTTTCCCTCCTATGGACGACGGCGGCCGGACGGTACATCCTCCTGAAGATCGGGCTCACGGCGGCGATGCTCGTCATCTTCGCGGTCTGCCCGAAGACGAAGTCGTGCTCCTCGATTCCGGGCGTGTGCGACGTCGCCTCCGGGGCGCTCCTCGCGGGGGGGGAGGAAGGAACGATCCGCGAACGTTCCAAGGTGATCCTCCCGAAGGTTGCGCTCGCGCTGGGGCTGGTCGCCCTGGTGACGGCCGTCTGGCTGCGCGGCTAGCCCCTCCGTCTTTTCCCGTTCCGGCGTTATAATTTTTCCATGCGCATCCCCCGTTCTGCCCGGAGCGTCCTTCTCGTTCTCGCGGGAATCGTCGTCCTGTGGGCCGCGTTGACCGGGGTCTCCCTCGTCTTCCTCCCGTCGGTCAGGCCGCTTGCCGACCGTCACGCCTCGATCGCCATCACGGTCCGGGATTGGCAGGGGAAGGAGCACCCTTTCCTGGTCGGACCGAGGAACCCATACTGGACGCCGGTCTCAGTCGTCCCCGCCTCCCTGAAAAAGGCGGTGATCGCCGCGGAAGACGCCAACTTCTACACCCACGAGGGGGTGGACTACGAGGCGATCCGGGAGGCGATCAAGACCGACATCCAGAAGGGGCGGTTCGTCCGGGGGGGGAGCACGATCACCCAGCAGCTGGCCAAGAATCTCTTCCTGTCGCGGGAGAAGACCGTCTCCCGGAAGATCAAGGAGTACATCCTCGCCCGGCGCATCGACGACCGGCTGAGCAAGTCGCGCATCCTCGAACTCTATCTCAACGTCGTGGAGCTGGGCCCGATGATCTACGGGGTAGGGCACGCCTCGCGCTACTACTTCGGGAAGCCGGCCTCCGCCCTCACCGTCCGGGAGAGCGCCTTTCTCGCGTCGATGCTGCCCGGACCGAAGGTGTACAACCCGTACCGGAACCTGGACCGCGTGATGCGCCGGTCCGACCGGATTCTGCGCCGGATGGTCGCCGCGCGGATGATCACCGACGAGGAGTACCGGGCTGCGTTGGCCGAGGAACCGAACATCGAGGGGCTGTCCCGCAAGGTGGAGAAGACGATGGCGTCTCCCCCGCCGGAGGAAGTGGCGCCTCTTCCGCCCACCGAGGGGATTCCCGAACCGGAAACCCCCTCCCCGGATCCGACCTCTCACGGGGAGGAATCCGGCGGGACGGGCGGACCGCCGCCCGATCCCCCCGCCGAGGGAAACCGTTCGTAAGATGTCCTAGATGAAGTACATGAGGTTTCGCTGCCGGCGCTCCGCCGCCTCCCGTTCCTCCCGCGCGAGGTCGGCGAGCGTCCAGCGGGCAAGCGCCGACTCGATCGCCTCGCATGTTTCCCGGAGGAGCCGGGAGACCGCGAAGGAGGAATCCTCCCCGACGGGCCTTTTCCCTCTTCCCTTCCGGACGGTCGTCGGGGCGATCGGTCCCTCGATCGCCTCGATGATCTCGGAGGAGCGGATCTCCTGTGGGCGCCGGCTGAGAAGGTAGCCGCCCCCGACCCCCCGCTTGCTCTGGACGATGCCGGCGTTCTTTAAATCGAGCAGGATCAGCTCGAGGAACTTTTTCGGGATCCCGTTCTTTTCCGCCAGTTCCTTGATCTGGAACGACGTCCCTTCCGGGTAACGGGCCGCGTAGATAAGCGCTTTGAAGGCGTATTCCGTTTTCTTCGACAGCCGCATCGTCCCCTCAGGCGTTTATGCTATAAAATCGATTGTAAATATAGGGAATTTCCCCGTCAAGCGGACTTTCCCGGGAGGGGATTGGAAGGAGGGGCGAAACCGATGCCGTCGGTTACGGATGGACCAGGGAGGAGGCGATCCGGTAGACCTCGGAGAGGGCGGAAAGGGACAGCGTCGTCTGCCAGTGGCCCGTCAGCCGGGCCGCCGCCCACAAGAGGGAAATCGTTCCCAGTCCGACGAGGGGAATGAGGTACGGGGAGAGGGAGCCCTTTCCCTTCCGGGTCACCGTCAGGCAGTCCTCCACCGGGCAGGACGCGACGCACGACAGGCACCCGGTGCACTCGGGGGTCCACACGGAAGCCTTCCGGTGGACGGTGATCTCGACGGGACAGGCCCGGGTGCACGCCCTGCAGTCGATGCAGGTTGCTTCCTCGCGGACGACCTTCTGGGGCGACATCCAGCTCACGAGGCCCAGGAGCGCCCCGTACGGGCAGAGATACCGGCACCAGAAATGCTTGACGACGACCGAGAGGACGACGAGGACCGCCAGGGTCACGGCGGCGGTCCCGGAGAGGTCGGTGAAGAACAGGAGCATCTTGGCGTCGGCGGCGTAGTTGTACGGGGTGTGCATGAATTCCTCGATCGCCGCCAAATCCATCTTCCAGAGGATCGCCCAGGCGAAGAAGCCGAGCAGCAGGTACTTGAGAGAAATGAGGCCCCGATCCGCCCATCGGTTCACGAGGGTCTCTTTCTTCCTTTTCCTCCAGATCGTCCGGTTTCCGGCCCACTCCAGGGCGCGCGAGATCCCCCCGACCGGGCAGGCCCAGGAGCAGAAGACCTTCCGGGCCAGGAACGAGGAGAGGATCGCCGCGATCAGGATGGTGAGGCCGGCCGGGTGCACCTCGTCGTAGCGGCCGGTGAGGAGGAACCGTTTCAGGCCCACGAGGGCGCTGATGGGCAGGAACCCCTCCACCGCCGGAGGCCGGTGGGCGGTGACCGGGCCTCCCGAGACGATCTGGCGGAAAAAAGAGTGGAACTCGATGCCGACCAGGACGAAGAAGAGAAGATAGGCCGCCTGCACCACCCATCGCAGCGTGGAGAGCGGCGCATAGGGGTTTCGCCACTTCGCGGTCGCCGGCGCCTCCTGCTCGAGCGCCAAGGCGGGTTCGGTCATCCAGATTCCCCTTTTCCACCCGGAGTGGATACCCGTTCCATACTCACCCATCCC
>DASUAN010000214.1:0-3526 GCA_035763765.1 Candidatus Deferrimicrobiaceae bacterium | reverse complement strand
AAGGGGTTTTCCTTGAGCGGCCCCTTGTTCAGCCGCAGCGCCTTGGCGACGGCCCGGATCGCCTCGACCTGCCCCACCAGCCGCCTCGAGATCTTCTCCTCGAGGTCCCGGAACCGCTCGATCACGTCCCGCTTCACCACGTCGACGGGGGTCCGCGTCTCGTCGGAGATCACCTCGAGGATATCCTTCCCCAGGACGATCTTGTCCTCCCCCCGGATCTCCACGCGGACGCAGGCCGTGTCGATCCAGTTGATGATCTTGTCGGGGAGCCGGAGCGACCGGGCGTACCGGTCGGACATCGAGAGGGAGAGCTCGACCGCCTCGTCCCGGATCTCCACCCCGTAGTTCGTCTCCAGCCTCGGCTTCAGGCCGAAGAGGATTTCCCGCGTCTCCTCGAGCGTCGGCTCCTCGATCTTGACCACCCGGAACCTGCGGGCCAGCGCCTCGTCCTCCTGGATGACCCCCTTGAACTCGGTGATGGTCGTGGCCCCGATGATCTGGACCTCCCCGCGGGCCAGCGACGACTTGAAGATGTTCGCGGCGTCGGAGGGGACCCCCATCGCGGAACCGGCCCCGATCAGGGTGTGGGCCTCGTCGATGAAGAGGATCAGGTTCTTCCGCTCCTTCACCTCGGAGATCACCTTCTCGATCCGGTCCTCGAACATGCCGCGGAAGACGGTCCCGGCGACGACCGTGTTCATCTGGAGGTTCACGATCTGGTGCGAGCGGAGCCGTTCCGGCACCCGGTGCGGCTCGTACTCGAGGCGCATCGCGAGCCCTTCCACCAGGGCGGTCTTCCCCACCCCGGGGTCGCCGATGATCATCACCGAGTTGCTCCGGTCCTTGTGGCAGAGGTACTCGATGGTCCGGTCGATCTCCCGGTCCCGGCCCACGATGGGGGGGATCTTCCCCTCCCGCGCGAGGAGGTTCAGGTTCACCCCGAACGTCCGCAGGTTCGCCGGAAGCTCGTACCGCTTCCGGAACTCCTCGACCTTCTCCTCGCGGGTCCGCAGCTGCGCGGAAAACCGCGACAGGGCCACGGAGGGATCGACCCCGTAGCTCTTCAGAATCCTCGCGGGGATCGAATGGACCTCGTGGAAGATCCCGAGGAAGAGGTCGGACGCGTCGATCTGGGGGCGGCGGTTCCTCTGGGCGGTCTCCCAGGCCACCCGGAACACCTGCTTGGTGGCCGGCGGGACCTTCAGCCCCACGCCGAGATACTGCCGGGAGATGTTCAGGTGCTCGTTTACCGAGTAGAGAACCGCCTCGACGTTCAGGCCGACCGAGCCCATCAGGTCCCGGAAGAGCGACTTCTCCTGCTCGGCGAAGGCGATGAAGAGATGCTCCAGGCCGAGGTAGTAGTGGTGCCGACGCTGGGACTCCTCGATCGAGGAATTCAGCATGCGGTGACCCGACTCGGACAGCTTCTCCCGGTAGAACGAGATCTCCATCATGGTGTCCGGCACTCTCCTCCCTTTTTCGTTGACTCCTCCCTCACGCCGCGGCCTTCCTCATGCCGCGGAGGCGCTCGATCCGCTTCTCGACCGGCGGGTGGGTGCTGAAGAGGGAGAGCACCCCTCCCCCCGAAAGCGGGCTCATGATGAACATGTGCGCGGTCGCCGCGGAGGCCTCCAGCGGAACCCGCTTCGAGGCGAAGGAGATCTTCTCCAGGGCGCTCGCCAGCGACTCGGGCTTCCCGCAGAACCGGGCCCCCTTCTCGTCGGCGAGATATTCCCGCGAGCGGGAGACCGCCATCTGGACGAGCATCGCGCCGAGGGGGGCGATGATCGCCATCGCCAGCAGCCCGAATGCTCCCCCGCCGCCTTCCCGGTCCCGGTTTCCTCCGCCCCCGAAGATGGCCGCGAACTGCGCGAACCGGGCCAGCATCATCACCGCCCCGGCGAGCGTGGCGGCCACCGTCCCGATCAGGATGTCCCGGTTCTTCACGTGGGCGATCTCGTGCGCCAGGACCCCCTCCAGTTCGTCCCGGGAGAGGATGCGCAGGATGCCGCGCGTGACCGCCACCGCAGCGTGCGCCGGATTCCGCCCCGTCGCGAAGGCGTTCGGGGAATCGTTCGGGATCATGTAGACCTTCGGCATCGGGATCGAGGCGGCCGTCGCGAGACGGGCCACCATCGCGTACAGCTCCGGCGCCTCCGCCTCGGTGACCTCCTGCGCCCGGTACATCCGGAGGACGATCTTGTCGGAGAACCAGTAGGCCCCGGCGTTCATCAGCAGGGCGAAGCCGAAGGCCATGACCATGCCGTTCTGACCCCCGACCGCGTCCCCCACCAGCAGGAAAAGCCCCGTCAAGAGCGCCAGCAACAGCCCTGTTTTCAGCGTATTTCCCATGGGTATCCTCTCATCCTCCCAACGTTATGGATTCCATTATATCCGAATCAGTTCCACCCGCTTCTCAAATTCGGGTCCTCGAACTTCCGGATCCGCTCCACCAGCTCGAGAAATTCCTTCGACCGGCCCCCGGGGACCGCCACCTGGAGGATCACATACTGGTCCCCCCGCGCCGAAGACCCCGGGTCGGGGAATCCCCGCCCCTTGAGGCGGAGCTTCTTCCCGCTCGAAGTCCCCGGCGGGACCGTCACGGAGACCGGGCCGTCGATCGTCGGGACGGAGATCTTCGCCCCTTCCACCGCCTCCGAGTACTGGACCGGGAGGTCGAGGATGACATCCTGCCCGTCCCTCCGGAAGAAGGGGTGGGGGATCATCCGCAGCAGGATCAGCAGGTCGCCGCTCTTTCCGGAACCTTCCCGCCCCTCTCCCTTCCCGGCGACGCGGATCCGGGATCCCTCCTTCGCACCCGCCGGAATCTTCACCTGGATCCGCTCCTCGGACTCGGTCTGCCCCCGGCCGCCGCAGGCGGAACAGCGGCTCCTGCCCGACCGCCCGGACCCACGGCAGGTGCGGCAGGCCTTCGGCCGCCGGTAGAGGACCTCCCGGACGGTCCCCCTCGCCATGTCGAGGAAATCGACCGAAAGCTCCAGGGTCAGGTCGCTGCCGCGGCCGATCCCGGCCCCCGGCCCGCCCCCCCGCAGGAGATCCCCGAAGATCTCCTCGATGTCGGCGGGTTCGCCCCAGGAGACCCGGGCGCCGGACCACGGCCCTTCCCCCGTCGTCCAATGGAAGGGCCCTTCCCCGAACCCCCCGGTGAAGACCCCCTTGCGGATGGCGTCGTATTCCCGACGCTTCTTCGGGTCGCTGAGGACTTCGTGGGCCTCGTTGATCTCCTTGAACTTCGCCTCGGCCCCCTTGTCCCCGGGGTTCACGTCGGGATGATGCTTCCTGGCCAGCCGCCGGAACGCCTTCCGGACCTCGTCGGCGGACGCTCCCTCCGACAGCCCGAGCGTCTCGTAATGGTTTTTCTTCGGGTCCATCCCTATGCGTCTTTGCCCTCCCGGGAACGCAGGGGGGGGCGCTTCCGCGGCCCCCCCGGTCGATGGCTCCACGGATCCCCGACGGGACCCGTCCGCCTCAGGTCACGTCCACCTTGACCTGCTTCGGCTTCGCC
>DASUAN010000213.1:0-7707 GCA_035763765.1 Candidatus Deferrimicrobiaceae bacterium | reverse complement strand
GGCGGAGGTCGGAGAAACCACCGCGGAAGTCCTGCTGATCTCCGCCCCCCGGAAGGCCTATGCGCCGGGGGGGAAGCAGGAAGAGAAGACCTGGGGCGTCTTCCTCCCTCTCTACTCGCTCCATACGCGCAGGAGCCCGGGAAGCGGCGACCTCACCGACCTGGCGGCCCTCATGGACTGGGTGTCCGGGCTGGGGGGGAGCGTGGTGGGAACCCTTCCGCTCCTCGCGGCGTTTCTCTCCGAACCGTTCCACCCCAGCCCCTACTCGCCCGCCAGCCGGCTTTTCTGGAACGAGTTCTACCTCGATTTCTCCCGGGTCCCCGAATTTCCCTCGTGCGCGCCGGCCCGGGAGATCGTCTCCTCGCCCGGATTCCGGGAGGAGATCGACGCGCTGCGCGCATCTCCGCTGGTGGATTACCGGCGCGGGATGGCCCTCAAGCGCAAGGTGCTCGAGCGGCTGGCCCGCGGTTTCCACACCGGAAACGATTCCGTGCGTCGCGGGGCGTTCGAGGCGTTCCTCGCGGCGAACCCCGACGCCGAGGAGTACGCCGTCTTCCGGGCAACGGGGGAGAGGCAACGCGCCCCCTGGCCGGCGTGGCCCGCACCGCTCCGGGACCGGAGGATCCCGCCGGAGGCATACGACGAGGAGGCGAAGCGGTACCATCTTTACGTGCAATGGGTCTTCGACGAACAGTTCGGCGCGTTGTCGAAGCGCTTCCGGGAACGGGGAGAGGCGCTCTATCTGGACCTGCCGCTCGGGGTGAGCTACGACAGCTACGACGTCTGGCGGAACCGCGACCTGTTCGTTCTCGACGTCGCCGCAGGGGCTCCTCCCGACGACTTTTTCACCCAGGGGCAGAACTGGGGGTTCCCCCCCATGCACCCGGGGAGAAGCCGCGAGGAGGGATTCCGGTACTACCGTGCGTGCCTGCGCCATCAGCTCCGCCACGCCGGAATTTTGCGGATCGACCACGTGATGGGTCTGCACCGATTCTTCTGGGTTCCCCGGGGGATGACCGCACGGGAGGGGACCTACGTCCGGTACCCGGCCGAGGAACTCTATGCCGTCCTCACGCTGGAGTCCCACCGGCACGGGGCCCGGATCGTGGGGGAGGACCTGGGGACCGTCCCCCCGTATGTCCGGCCGGCGATGGCGAGACACGGGCTTTCCCGGATGTTCGTCGTGCAGTTCGGACTTTCCCCGGACCCCGCCCGGGCGCTGCGTCCGGTCCCGGCGGAGTCCCTCGGATGCGTGAACACCCACGACATGCCCACCTTCGCCTCCTTCTGGGAAGGGCGGGACATCGACGACCGGATCGCTCTCGGGCTGCTCGACGAGGAGGGAGCCCGGGAGGAGAGAAAAAGACGCTCCCGGTTGAAGGACGCCCTCGCGGCCTTCCTGCGCCGGAAGGGCTGGCTGGAGAACGCCGGCTCGGGATCGGAGCCGGTCCTCGCCGGGTGCCTTTCCTTCCTCGCGGCAAGCAGAACCGGCGTCGTCATCACCAACCTCGAGGACCTGTATCTCGAGACGGACCCCCAGAACGTTCCCGGAACCTGGAAGGAGCGTCCGAACTGGCTCCGGAAGGCCCGGTACGGGTTCGAGACGATCCGGGAGATGCCCCGGGTGATCCGCGCCCTTCGGGAGGTGGACCGTCTCCGAAAAGGGAAGAGGGCGAGCCCGGAGAGCCCTCCGGAACTGGAAAGAGAGCCGACAAGGGAGGAGGTAGGGTAGACCGATGCGATACGACGTGACCCTTCTTTCGGACCAGGATCTTTATCTTTTCAACGAGGGGCGCCACTACCGGCTTTACGAAAAGCTCGGATCCCACTTCATGACGGCGGACGGGGAGGAGGGGACCTACTTCGGCGTCTGGGCGCCGAATGCCGAGGCCGTCTTCGTCACGGGGAGCTTCAACGGCTGGGACCCCGGATCCCACCCCCTGCGGACCAAAGGGGTCTCCGGGATCTGGGAGGGGTTCATTCCCGGCGTCGTTCGGGGGACGGCCTACAAGTACCACGTCGTCTCCCGGGAGAACGGGTACCGGTACGACAAGGCCGACCCGTTCGCCTTCTTCAGCGAGGTTTCCCCCGACACCGGGTCCATCGTCTGGGACCTGTGGTACGACTGGGAGGACGGGGGGTGGATGAAGGACCGGGGTCGGCGCAACGGCGCAACCGCCCCGATCTCCATCTACGAGATGCACCTGGGCTCGTGGATGCGGGTTCCCGAAGAGGGGAACCGGATGATGACCTACCGGGAACTGGCGCCGCGCCTCGTGGACTATCTCACGAAGATGAACTTCACCCACGTGCAGTTCCTCCCCGTGATGGAGCACCCGTTCTACGGTTCCTGGGGATACCAGGTCACGGGGTTCTTCGCCCCCACCAGCCGGTACGGGACCCCGCAGGACTTCATGCATCTCATCGACACGCTCCATCGCCACGGCATCGGGGTGATCCTCGACTGGGTCCCCTCCCACTTCACCAAGGACGGGCACGGGATCAACTACTTCGACGGGACCCACCTCTTCGAGCACGCCGACCCGCGCCAGGGGCACCACCCCGACTGGGACACCCAGATCTTCAACTACGGTCGGCACGAGGTCCAGAGCTTCCTCCTCTCCAGCGCGTACTACTGGCTCGACGTCTTCCACGCCGACGGCCTGCGCGTGGACGCCGTCGCCTCGATGCTCTACCTCGACTACTCGCGCAAGGAGGGGGAGTGGATTCCCAACCGGTACGGCGGCCGCGAGAACATCGAGGCGATCGCCTTCCTGCGGCGCTTCAACGAGGACGTGTACCGGGACCGCGAGGACATCCTCACGGTCGCCGAGGAGTCCACCGCCTGGCCGATGGTTTCCCGCCCGACCTACCTCGGGGGCCTGGGGTTCGGCATGAAGTGGGACATGGGGTGGATGCACGACACGCTCGTCTACATGGGGCACGACCCCGTGCACCGGAAATACCACCACGACAAGCTCTCCTTCCGGATGGTGTACGCCTTCTCGGAGAACTTCGTCCTTCCCCTCTCCCACGACGAGGTCGTCCACGGAAAGGGGTCGCTCCTGGGCAAGATGCCCGGGGATGCCTGGCAGAAGTTCGCCAACCTTCGCGCGCTCTACGGATACATGTACGGCCAGCCGGGAAAGAAGCTTCTCTTCATGGGGGGGGAGTTCGGGCAGTGGCGCGAGTGGAACCACGATGATAGCCTCGACTGGCACCTCCTCGAGGATCCCGTCCACGCGGGGCTTTCCCGCTGGGTGGAGGAGGTGAACGCCCTGTACCGGAGAGAACCGGCGCTATACGAGCTCGATTTCGACCCGGCCGGGTTCGAGTGGGTCGACTGCCACGACGCCGAGCAGAGCGTTCTCTCGTTCCTGCGGACAGGGCGGTCCACGAGCGACATTTTCCTCGTCGTCTGCAACTTCACCCCCGTCCCCAGGCACAACTATCGCGTGGGGGTTCCCCGCGGAGGCTTCTGGCGGGAGGTCCTAAACAGCGACGCCAGGGAGTACGGCGGGAGCGGGCAGGGGAACATCGGCGGCGTGAACGCCGCCCCGATCTCCGCCCACGGCCGACGGCACACCCTGACGATCACCGTTCCTCCCCTCTCGGCCGTCTTCTTCAAGAGCGAGGCGTAAAAAACGTGAACGGAGCGACCGGGCCTTCCCTCGGCGCGGCCCCTCTGGGGGACGGCCGCTGCCGGTTTCTCGTCTACGCCCCGAAGGCGGAGAAGGTGGAGGTGCGCCTTCTTTCCCCCCGGGAGCGGATCATCGCGCTTGTGCGGGACGGCGGGGGATACCATCGAGGAGAGGTGGAAAACGTTCCCCCCGGAGCACTCTATCTGTACCGGCTGGACGGGACAAAAGAGCGCCCCGACCCCGCTTCCCGGTTCCAGCCACGGGGAGTCCACGGCCCTTCCCAGGTCGTCGACCGGAACGCTTTCCGTTGGGACGACGGGGAATGGACCGGCCTCCCCCTCGAGTCGTACATCCTCTACGAGATCCACGTGGGGACCTTCACGGCCGAGGGGACCTTCGACGCCGTCATCCCCCGCCTGGACGACCTCCGCGACCTCGGCGTCACGGCGCTCGAGTTGATGCCGGTGGCGCAGTTCCCCGGAAACCGCAACTGGGGATACGACGGGGCCTATCCCTTCGCCGTGCAGGACAGCTACGGGGGACCGGAAGGCTTCCAAAGGCTCGTGAACGCCTGCCACCGCCGGGAGATGGCGGTCGTTCTCGACGTGGTCTACAACCACTTCGGGCCCGAGGGGAACTACCTGGGGGACTTCGGCCCCTATTTCACCGACCGCTACCGGACACCGTGGGGGGCGGCGATCAACTTCGACGGCCCCCACAGCGATGAGGTCCGCCGTTATTTCCTCGAGAACGCTCTTTGCTGGATCGCCGAGTATCGCGTGGATGCCCTCCGGCTGGACGCGATCCACGGGATCATGGACTTCAGCGCGTACCCGTTTCTGGAAGAGCTGGGCGATCGGGTGAGGGAGTTCGCCGAAAGGACGGAGCGCAAGGTGTACCTGATCCCGGAGAGCGACCTGAACGACGCCCGGGTGATCACCCCGAAGGAGCAGGGGGGATTCGGGCTTTCCGCCCAGTGGAACGACGACTTCCACCACGCCCTCCACACCCTGCTGACCGGGGAACGGGACGGATATTACCGGGATTTCGGATCCCTCGAACACCTTGCCCGGGCGTATTCGGAGGGGTTCGTCTACTCCGGCCGCTACTCCGCCTACCGCGGCCGCCGGCACGGCAACTCGTCCCGCCACGTCGAAGCCCGCCAGCTGGTGGTCTTCTCGCAGAACCACGACCAGGTGGGAAACCGGATGCGCGCCGAGCGGCTCCCGTCCCTCGTCTCCTTCGAAGCCCAGAAACTCGCCGCCGGGGTCGTTCTTCTCTCTCCCTACGTCCCCCTCCTCTTCATGGGTGAGGAGTACGGCGAGACCGCGCCGTTCCTCTATTTCATCAGCCACACGGACGAGGACCTCATCGAGGCGGTGCGCAAAGGGCGGAAAGAGGAGTTCACCGCCTTCCGCTGGGAGGAGGAGATGCCCGATCCGCAGGACGAGGCGACGTTTCTCCGTTCCCGGATCGAGCCCCGGCTTCGCGACGGGGGACACCACCGGACGCTGCTCGAGTTCTACCGGGAGATCCTTCTCCTCCGGAAGGACCACCCCGTTCTCTCCCGGCTGAACAAGGAGGACATGGAAGTCGTGTCGTACGAGAGCGAGAAGGTGATGTTCGTCCGGCGATGGAGGGGTTCCGCCCAGACCGCCGCAGTCTTCGGATTCTCCCCCGGGCCGGTTTCCCTCGAACTGCCCATCCCCCCCGGGCGGTGGGAGAAGCTCGTGGATTCCTCCGACCTGCGCTGGGGGGGAGAGGGAAGCGCCGTCCCGGAGACTCTGCGCTCGCACGGGAAGGTGTCCCTTTCCCTGAACCCCGTGTCGTTCTGTCTGTTCTCGAAGGCCTAAGGGGGCTCGTCCGATGGAACGGTACGTCTGCATCCATTCCCACTTCTACCAGCCGCCCCGGGAGAACCCGTGGCTCGAGGAGATCGAACTCCAGGACTCCGCCTACCCCTACCACGACTGGAACGAGCGGATCTCCGCGGAGTGCTATATGCCGAACGCCACCTCCCGCATCCTCGACGGGACCGGCCGGATCGAGAACATCGTCAGCAACTACGCGAAGATCAGCTTCAATTTCGGGCCGACGATCCTTTCCTGGATGGAGGCGAAGGATCCGAACCTCTACCGGGCGATCCTCGACGCCGACCGGCAGAGCCGGGAGAATTTCTCGGGACACGGGTCCGCGATCGCCCAGGCCTACAGCCACATGATCATGCCTCTCGCGAACTCCCGGGACAAGCGGACGGAGGTGGTCTGGGGCATTCGGGATTTCGAGCAGCGTTTCGGGAGAAAGCCCGAAGGGATGTGGCTTCCGGAGACCGCCGTCGACCTGGAGAGTCTGGACCTCATGGCGGAGGAGGGGATCCGCTACGCGATCCTCGAACCCCACCAGGCCCACCGGGTGCGGAAGAGGGGAAGCCGCGAGTGGCAGGACGTGACCGGCGGACGGATCGACCCCAAGGTCCCGTACCGGCTCCGGCTTCCCTCGGGGCGGACGATCGCCGCGTTCTTCTACGACGGACCCGTGTCCCGGGCCGTCGCCTTCGAGGGGCTGCTGAACAACGGGGAGGTTTTCGCCAACCGGCTCCTGGGATCGTTCTCCGATGCCCGCGGGGCCCGCTACCAGCTCGTCCACATCGCCACCGACGGGGAGAGCTACGGCCACCACCACACCCACGGGGAGATGGCCCTCTCCTACGCCATCCATCACATCGAATCGAACGGACGGGCCCGGATCACCAACTACGGGGAGTTTCTCGAAAAACACCCCCCGGCCCACGAAGTGGAGATCTACGAATACACCTCCTGGAGCTGCGTGCACGGGATCGAGCGGTGGCGGAGCAACTGCGGCTGCAATTCGGGCGGGCATCCGCAGTGGAACCAGGAGTGGCGAAGGCCTTTGCGGGAGGCGCTGGACTGGCTGCGGGATCGGCTCTCGTCGGTCTACGAAGAGAGGGGACGGTCCCTGCTTCGCGACCCGTGGAGGGCCCGGGAAGACTACATCGAGGTGATCCTCGACCGCTCCCCGGAGGTTCTCGCCCGCTTCTTCCGGGAGCACGCCACCCGGGAGCTCTCCGCGGAGGAGGAGACCGCCGCGCTCAAGCTTTTGGAGATCCAGCGGCACGCGATGATGATGTACACGAGCTGCGGTTGGTTCTTCGACGAGCTGTCCGGACTCGAGACGACCCAGGTCCTCCAGTACGCGGGGCGGGCCATCCAGCTCGCGCAAGAGTTCGACGGGAACGGGATCGAGGACCGCTTCCGCTACCTTCTCGAATTCGCCAAGAGCAACCTCCCGGAGCACCGGGACGGAAGCCACATCTACGAGAAGTTCGTCACGCCGGCCATGGTCGATCTCAAGAAGGTGGGGGCCCACTACGCCGTCAGCTCCCTGTTCGAGAACTACGGCGATCGATCGGAAATCTTCTGCTATGAGGTGGACCGGGAAGATTTTCGTTTGTTCCCTTCCGGGAAGAAGCGGCTGGCGCTGGGCAGGGCGAGGATCACCTCGCGGATCACGAAGGAGTCGGCCGTCGTCACCTTCGGGGTGCTGCACTTCGGGGATCACAACGTGAGCGGCGGGATCCGGGAGTACCGGGGGGAGGAATCGTACGAGGCGCTGGCGGGGGAGATCTACGAGATCTTCAAGACCGCCGATTTCCCCGAGGTCATCCGCGCGGTGGACCGGAACTTCGGGGCGGAGGTCTACTCCCTGAAGTTCCTTTTCCGGGACGAGCAGCGCAAGATCCTGAACACGATCCTGGAAGCGAACCTGGCCGGCGCCGACGCCGTCTATCGCCAGCTGCACCAGGAGACCGCTCCCCTGGTCCGGTTCCTCTCGGACATCGGGTACCCGGTGGCAAAATCGTTCCACATTGCCGCGGAAGTGGCGCTCAACGCCGGTCTCCGACGCGCGGTCGAGGCCGATGTCCTGGACATCGCCGAAATCAAGGGGATCCTGTACGAGGCGGAGACGGAAAAGGTCGCCTTCGACGGGGCGGGCCTGGGATACACCCTCCGGAAGACGATCGAGAGGATGATGCTCGGGTTCCGGG
>DASUAN010000212.1:0-9461 GCA_035763765.1 Candidatus Deferrimicrobiaceae bacterium | reverse complement strand
GATCCGGGATCTTTTCCCTCGCGCGCCCATGCCCTTTTCTCCCCTCCGGTGAGCCGGCGAAGGTTCCGCTCCTCCCGAAGGGCGTCGGAACGGGTTCCGCACGGCCGCTTTGCGAGCAGCGCCACCGGCGGGTTGATCCGGGTATAGGCGGCGCCGTTCCCGGAGAGGTGCCGCCTGTAGCGTGCTTCCGGATCCTTCGCAATCCCCGTATAGATTTTCCCTCCGCGGCACTCGATCATGTAGACCCACCAGATTCCGGACCCCATCCCCGAATCCCTGCGTTCCTCGTCATCGATATGCTTGAAAGGTCATTATATTCCTTCCCCGCCTTCTTTCTTCCTCAAGGAGGTGTAGAATTTCCTCAAGACCACCCCATGGCAACCAGGTTCCTGCCTTGGAAAAAGGAGAGCCGATGTCCCCCAAGGCGATGTCCGGGCCAGACCGCGAAAAACTTTCGTCCTATCTTTCCTCCTTCATCGGAAAACGCGTCCGGGAGGTAAGACGGACCCCCCTCGGGGAAACGGTCGAGGCGGGAGCCGTCAAGGGATACGGCTACGGCGTCCCGCTCCTGGTGGAGTTTGAGGTTTCCGGAGAGCGCCGGAAAGCCGTTCTCGAGACGATGAGCCCGGGGCCCTTCGGACACGAGCACATGGCGGACCGGGCCCAGATGCTCCTGTGGGACCACAGGGCGTACAACCGCCTTCCCCTTCACGCGCGGTCCCTGGACGTGGGAGCGTTCGCAAAGGACGGAACCCTCCATTCGCTCGGAAACGCGGAGGAGTTCTTCCTGCTTGTGGAGTTTGTGGAAGGGCGAGCCTACGTCCAGGACCTCGCCCGCCTCCAAGCGGGGGGAACGCTTTCGGGAGACGACCTGGCGCGGGCAGACGCACTGTGCGACTATCTGGCGGACATTCACCGGGTGAAAGGACCCGACCCCGGGCTGTACGTTCGGCGCATCCGGGAGCTCATCGGGCACGGAGAGTGCGTCATGGGTCTTCTGGACAGCTATCCCCCCCGGCACGGGTTCATCACCCCCGATCTCCTCGCGGGAATCGAGCGGCGCTGCGTGGCCTGGCGCTGGCGGATCAAGGGGCGGACCCACCGTCTCCGGCAGGTCCACGGGGATTTTCATCCCTACAACATCCTTTTCGGCGAGGGGACCCGCTTTCGCGTCCTGGACCGGTCCCGGGGCGAGTGGGGAGATCCGGCCGACGACGTCACCTCTCTCACCGGGAACTACCTCTTCTGCTCTCTCCAGCGATCCGGAAAGCTTTCCGGGCCCTTTGAAATTCTCTTCCGGAGGTTCTGGGACCGGTATCTCGAAAAGACGGGAGACCGGGAGATGCTGGAGGTCGCGGCCCCCTTCTTTGCGTTCCGCGGACTCGTGATGGCGAGCCCCCTCTGGTACCCCACGCTGGACGAAGGCGTCCGCAGGAAACTTTTCTCGTTCATCGGGAAGGTGCTGGACGCGGAAGCCTTCGACCCGGGCCGGGTGAACGGCTACTGCGGGATCCGATAGCCGTGGAAGCGGGATTCGCCGTCTGGATCACGGGCCTTCCGGCATCGGGGAAATCGACCGTCGCCTCGGCTCTCCAGCGGGAACTTTTGTCCCTCGGGGTGAACGTCGCGGTGCTCGAGTCCGACGCCCTCCGGAAGGTCTTCACGCCGAACCCGCGCTACGACGAGGAAGAGCGGAACATCTTCTACGGAGCGCTTGCCCACGTGGGTCGGCTTTTCACCGAGCACGGGGTATCCGTGATTTTCGACGCGACGGCCAACCGACGCACGTACCGGGACCGGGCCCGCCGGGAGATCGCCAGGTTCCTGGAGGTCTTCGTCGACACGCCCCTCTCCGTTTGCATCGCACGGGACCCCAAGGGGATCTACCGGAGAGGAAGGGAAGGATCCGCGCCGGGGGTCCCGGGTCTGGATGCGGAATACGAGCCTCCCCCTTCCCCCGAGGTCGTCATTCGGGGCGATGCGGAAGATCCCGAGGAGGCCGCAGGTCGCATCGTCAACGCGCTCGTCGGCAGGAACTACCTGAGGGGGGGAGGCCGCCGTGGATGAAGGAAGAGGGATCGGAGACCGTTTCCAGCAGGAGACGAAGTACGAACGGGGACGGTTGGAAGGGGGTCGACTCGACTGGTCGACCAGGCCGGCCCTGTACAAGCAGTACCCCGGGGCGAAAACGATCCGGCTCCCCCCGCCCGGAACGGCGGTCCGTCTTTCCTTCCCGGATCTTCTGTCCCTTCGCCGAAGCGTCCGGGAATACTCCCAACGGCCCCTTCGCCCGGAGGAGATCTCCTTTCTTCTGTGGGCGTCCACGGGAATCCAGAGGGTCGAGGGGGGCCACGAGTTCCGGACCGTCCCCTCCGCCGGGGCCCTCTATCCGATCGAAACGTACCTCATCGCGAATCGCGTGAAGGAGATCGAAAACGGCGTGTACCACTACGCCGTTCAAGGCCATCTTCTCGAAGAGGTGGCTGCGGGGGATGTCCGGGGGGCTCTCACGCAGGCGGCGCTGTTCCAGGAGTTCTGCTCGGAGGCAGCCGCCGTCTTCGTCTGGACGGCGGTATTCCGGCGCTCGAAGTGGAAATACCGCCAGCGGGCCTACCGGTACGTCTACCTAGACGCGGGGCACATCGCGCAGAACCTGGCGCTGGCGGCCGTCGGGCTCGGGCTCGGGAGCTGCCAGGTGGCGGCCTTCTTCGACGACGAGATGAACGCCCTCCTCGGGGTGGACGGCGAGCAGGAGAGCGTCATCTACATGAGCGCCGTGGGAGATCCCGGCTGACGGGACGGGTGCCGAAAGTCTACCGGAGGGCGTGAAGGGCCTCCCGGTACGCCCGGAGCGTCCCGGCATCGAAAAGGACGAAGCGGACCAGCCCGGGAGACCCCTTCTCCCGGACGAGGAAGGCCGCGACGGCCGCAAGGGCCACGGGCGCGGCCTTCTCGATCGGGTACCCGTAGGCACCGGTGCTGATCGAGGGAAAAGCGACCGAACGGACCTCTTTCTCCACGGCGAGGCGGAGGGCATTCCGGTAGCAGGAGGCGAGAACATCGGGCTCTCCGTGCTCTCCTCCCCTCCATACCGGGCCGACGGCATGGATGACGTGCCGCGCGGGGAGCCGCCCCCCGGTCGTGATCACCGCCTCGCCGGGGGGGCACTTCCCCCGGGTCGCCCGGATCGCCTTGCACTCCTCGAGGATCTCCGGTCCGCCCGCCCGGTGAATCGCCCCGTCCACTCCGCCTCCCCCGAGCAGCGACGGGTTCGCGGCGTTTACGATGGCATCCGTCGTTTCCCGGGTAATGTCGCCCTGCACCAGCTGGATCGTTCCGGCGCCGACCGCCCTCTCCATCTCTCCCCCCGATCGATGGTATGATTTTCCATGATACCCCAGGTCTCGACGGGGGAAAGCGGGAGGGGAAGCGGTGTTTTTGTTCGAAATCATCGCCGAGGAAAGGATCCGCGAGGCGATCGAGAAGGGAGAGTTTGCGAACCTTCCGGGCGCCGGGAAGCCCCTCCGTCTCGAGGATGATTCGATGGTTCCCGAAGACCTCCGCATCGCCTACAAGATCCTGAAGAACGCCGGTTGCATCCCGCCCGAACTGGAACTGCGCAAGGAGATCCTCACCCTTCGGGATCTGCTGAGGACGGCCGAGGACGAGAACGCGAAGCGAGGAGCGGTCCGGGAACTGAACGCCAAACTCCTGAAGCTCAACGTCCTGCGAAAGCGGACGGTGAACCTCGACGATTTCCCCGAATACCGGGACCGGATCCTCCGGAAATGGTCCGATCGGAAGGCGGAATAGGTCTCCCCGCATCCCCCCCCACTTCATCTTCTCGCCCGTCCCCTTCCGATGACGGTAGAATCGTGGGCATGGGAAGACCCCATCGAACGGTCCCGGCGGATACGATCCCTGGAGGAGAAGAGCTCTCTCTCCGCGTGTTGCGCGCCTTGCGGAGGCGGACGAGGCTTTGGCGTTTCCTCTCCGCGTTTTGCCGCGCCGCGGAAGGTGCCGGCGGATCCCCCTACCTGGTGGGAGGAATCGTCCGGGACCTGATCGAGGGCCGTCCCGGCAAGGACGTCGATCTGATGGTCACCGGAATCGGATTCGAAGCGCTGGGAAAAATCGTCCGGGGCCTTCCTTCGAAGAAACTCGGGATCCGGAGGATGGTCCCGGCGGGAAAGCAGTTCGCCGTCTACAAGGTGTCTGCCTCCTGGTCCGCCGAGGAGATCGACGTGGCGCTCGCGCGTTCGGAGCGCTCCACGGGGCCTGGGCACCGCCAGTTCGAGGTGCAAACCGACGGCGTCGACGCAAAAGGGGACGCGGCCCGGCGCGACTTCACGATCAACAGCCTCCTGATCGCGTTCCGGACATCGGGAAATCGGCTGTCCGGGGAGGTGATCGACTTCTTCGGGGGGCTGGACGATCTCCGCCGCAGACGGATCCGCGGGGTGGGGAATCCGCAGGACCGCATCCGGGAGGATCCGCTTCGGATGCTGCGGGCCATCCGGCAGAAGAACGAACGGCCCGGGTACGTCATCGAGAGGAAGACGTGGCAGGCGATCCGGGGGGAAGCGAAGGAACTGATCGGGACGATTTCCGGGGAGCGTCTTGTCGGGGAACTGGCGAAATCCCTTTCGGCGAATCCTGCCGGAACCGTCACGGACCTCTTCCGCGCCGGGATCCTGCCGATCCTGATCCCCGAGATCCCGGACTGGGGTTCCGGTCCTCTCGCCCGCACGAAGGCCCGATACGCTCTCCTCGAGCGTTCCCTCGGCCGCCCCCTGCCGGAATTGCTGCTGTTCGCCAACCTTCTCGTGGACGTGGCCGAGAACGAATCCCGCCTTCTCGCGCGGAGAAAGGATCGAAGAGCTCCGCGCGGGCGACCCGGCTCACCGGGGGGATCGCTCGGGAGAAGCGATTTCCGTCTCTCCCGGACGAACGCCCTCGCCCGCCGGCTCCATGTTCCCCGCGTCCGGAAAGTGATCCAGATGGTCGAGGACCTTTCGCGGCTGTCCCACTTCCGGCTGCTGCGGAATCCTCACGCCCAGATCGAGGCGATCTTCGGCCGCTGGGAGAACCCGGATCACCTGCACGCGCTCTACACCGCCGCCCGCAAGGCGTCCTCCCGGAAGGCCGAGGACTTCCGCCCGCTCCTGCGCAGGGCGGCAAGACGGCCGCCCCTGCTCTCCGGCGACGACATCCTCGCCCTCGGGATCCCGGAGGGTCCTCAGGTGGAATCGATCCTGGAGCGGGTGCGCGAAGCAACGCTTGCCGGCAAGGTTTCGCTTCGGGAAGAAGCGGAGAAACTGGCCGTTTCCCTCGGCGGGAGGAAGCGGCGCACCGCTTTTTCTCACCGGGGACGGAAGTCGAGGAGAAGGGTGAGCAGGAGTCCCGCCAGGGCGAGGTAGAGGACGAAATCGGGCGGGAGGAGATCGCGGAACGCGGCGATCTCTTCGAACATGAAGAAGCTGGCCAGCAGTGGGCCGGCATGGAGAATCATCGCCCGGCACCTCGGGAACATCTCACCGGCTTGTCTGCACGCCGAGCTCCGGTCTTTCTCCCCAGGGCCCGGCCTTGGGCGTGTCCGTCCGCATGCCCCTTATCTGTCTTTATTATACTCCCGGAAGAAGCAAAGGGGGGAGATACCCCCTCCCACGGAAATGGGAGTAAAATGGTTGTACGGGAAGAGGAGGCAATCGGTTCGGCGGCCCGATCGTCATTCTCGGGAAGGTCTTCGATCCCGAGGAGGAAGGAGGGTTCGATGAGACTCCGGGTCCCTCTCCTGCCGCTGTTGGCGGCATTCGCGATCTTCGTTTCCGTATCCGGGGGATGCGCCCCGAAAAAGCAGGCTTTGCGGGGCGAGGAATCCGGCGTGGCCGTCCGGCTGCCTCCCGCGGAGGTCATCGATGTGCGCCTCCGTTCAGAGAAACCGGAACCGCCCCCGCAACTGCCCTTCTCGGTGATGGATGAAATGAGAGGCCGCTGGCTTGTGCTGTTCGAGGTGACCGCAAGCCCCGTGGCCGCGGGAAATCTCCCCGAAACCGAACCGGTGAAGGAATAGCGAAAAACCGCGCCGGGAACGGCACGGCCCCGGTGAACTCGATTCCGTTATCGGACCGACCGACTCCCGCGGCCCCCACCTGTGCCCCTGGAGCCGAAGAAGAAGTCATCTTTTCCCCCACTGCCGGAACGATTGCCTCGAAACCCTCCGGACCTGCCCGCGGGGCGGGAATCGGTCTGCGGGGCCCGTTCCGTGATTCCTCTGCCGGACGGTTCCGCCGGACGGCTTATTTCGCGTCCCGGGGCGGGGGCAGCAGGCGCCCGCCCCCCCCTGGGAATCGACACCCGCTCCCCGGTTCCCGGGGAGGAGCGCTGCCTGGCTGCTGAAGGAACCACCGCCCTCGGGGAAGGGACACGCGAGGGGACAGGGGTTCCGTACTTTTCGGTCCGGGTCTGCTTACTCGACCGGTCCGCGCCAACCCCCGATCGTCGTTCCGGACGCGGCGAGGACGGGGGGATCCGTTCCCATCTCTCCTGCCGCGCGGGGACGTCCCTTGCAGGACGTTCCGTCTCCCTTATATCCGGGGATCGTTCCCTCTGCGGCCGAGTGCTTCGGTCGGTCCCCCTCCCGCCGGCTCCGGGGGAACCGCGGCCGCCGCTTTGCACCGCCGGCGCTGCTTCGTTGCGACGCGGCGCGACACGTGTGCGGGCCGGAACCGTTCCTCCTCTCCGCACGGCGGTCCAGTCCCGCCAATCGCCACTGCGGTTTCCTTTCCCCCGCACGTAAACGGTTTCCCGCGAAAGAGGCCGCTCCCACGAGGTAAGCCGGGCATCGGAGCGCGTATACGCGATGCGGCCCGTCCGCTCTCCGGGGCGCAGGGGGACCCAGCGCACGTTGCGGCCGTCCCGGACGAAGCGCACCCGTGCCGGGTAATAGTAGGCATGCCCGTGGTAATGGGGGTAATGATGGTGCCCGAACACAAAGGAGAACGAGAGGAACGAGTGGAACGGATACCAGACCCATCCGAAGACCGGATCCGTGTACCAGTACCCGTAATGGTAGGGGTACCAGCCCCACGGCTCGTAGGAGACCCAGGTCCACCCGTACGGGGAGATCCAGACCCATCGTCCGTAATAATAGGGAGACCACCCCGAGGAAACACGAGGCCGCCATACGTATCCGTATTCGGAGGAGAACACCCACTCCCCGTAATCGCGCAGCTCGTTCGCCGCAGCCGGAGGGACGCCGGCCTGTTTCTCGGCATCCGAAAGAGGCGGGGGCTCCTCGAAGGAGTCCCTGGTGCCCCCCTCGAATTTCCCGATCTGGACCTCTTTCCCGAAGGAGGCTTGCTCTCCCGCCTTGACGGGGAACGCTCCCCGGTCCACCGTGATGGTCCCCTCCCCCTCCCGAACGACCAGCGTCGCGTCGCCGCCTTTCTCGGCTGCCAACCAATACCTTCCGGGGACGGAGAAATCCGCTCTCCCGCCCTCGGGGGCCGTGACGCTGACCGGGGCGAAATCGGTTTCCGGCAGGTAGAACCGTATCTCGCCGGACCGCAGCCCGAACGCGGTTCTTTCATTCTCGACGGCAAGGAGGGAGATCTCGGTGCCGGCCGTCAGAAGGACGAATTGCCCCCCGTGGAACTGCAGTTCCGCCTCGGATCCTTCCGGGATACTGACCAGCGACCGTACGGGAACGGGGCTGTTGCTGGAAAACTCCTCCCAGTCCCCGGAGTCAGGCGTGCGGACCCAGGCGGAGCCCTCGTAGATTTTCAGGCGGGTGATGGAATAGGCGGGAATACCGGCGGCTTCCGCGTTTTCGTCCGCCGCGTGGCCCGTCCATGGGAACAATGCCAGGGAAACCGTTATCATGGCGAGAATCCTGAAGATTTTCATCGCCTTCTCCTCTTTCCCCCCGTCGGTCCGTGCTCGACAGAGGTAGATCGTTTTCCCGTTAGACGCCGGAGGGCGAATCGGATATTCAATCGTGCCTCCCGTTCCTTCCGCCGATTCCCCTTGCGTTCTCTTTCATTCTAATCCTCTATAACCCCATCGGAACGGGAAAGTTCCGCTACCCCCAGCCGATCGCCGGACTGATATACTGATGCACTCCAATCACCGCAGGGGGAGATTCTTGTACCGGCTGAACGACCGGAATCGATCGATCGGAGAGATGTTCTCCTCGATTGCGCCGAGGTACGATTTTCTGAACCGGTTCCTCTCTTTGGGGACAGACCGCAGATGGCGGCGGCAGGCCGTCTCCTGCCTCGGACCCGGCACGGGGGGAATCCACCTGGACGTGGCGACAGGAACCGCCGACGTCGCCCTGGAGATCTTCCGCCAGAGGGGAAGCGGCGCCTTCGTGGCCGGGGTGGACATCTCGGCGGCCATGATGCGGATCGGCCGGGAGAAGGCCGCCCGCAAGGGGCTTGCGGGCAGGCTGGCCTTCCTCCAGGCGCCGTGCGAGGCGCTCCCGTTCCGGGATGACGCATTCGACTCCGCATCCATCGCGTTCGGGATCCGGAACGTTGTCGATCGGGATCGGGGGCTTCGGGAAATGTGCCGGGTGGTCAAGCCGGGCGGGCGGGTCGTGGTCCTGGAGTTCTCACAGCCGGGAAGCGCTTTCTTCGGGGCCCTCTACCGTCTCTATTTCACCAAGGTTCTCCCGCGGCTCGGAGGGCTGTTTTCCCGGCGGAGCGCCTACACGTATTTACCGGACTCCGTGCTGGATTTTCCCCCTCCCCGGGAGTTCGCCGGAATGCTAAGGGCTGCGGGCTGCAAAGAAGTGAACTTCCAGCCACTTACCAGTGGAATTGTAACTCTTTACATTGGGTCGAAAACGTAGCCGAAGAGGTCAGATCACCGCCCTGGCCTCCTCGGCATCGAACCATCCCTCGAACAGGGCCGTGGTGAGGTATCGCTCCCCCGCATCGGGCAGGATGGCGACGATCGTCTTCCCCTCGAACTCGGGGGAATTGGCCAGGCGGACGGCCACGGATGCCGCCGCACCGCACGAGATCCCCGAGAGTATCCCCTCCTCGCGCGCCAGGCGCCTGGCGTACTCGATCGACTCCTCGTTGGTGACGGTCTCCACCCGGTCCACCAGCGAAAGGTCGAGCACGTCCGGGATGAATCCCGCGCCGATCCCCTGAATCTTGTGGGGGCCCGGTTTCAAAACCTCCCCCCGCAACGTCTGGGAGATGACCGGGCTGTGGATCGGCTCGACCGCGACGGAAAGGATCTGCTTCCCCTTCGTTTTCTTGATGAACCGGGAAATTCCGGTGATCGTCCCCCCCGTACCGATGCCGGAGACGAGCACGTCGATTTCCCCTTCCGTGTCCTCCCAGATTTCCGGCCCGGTCGTTTCCTCGTGAATCCGGGGATTGGCGGGATTCATGAACTGCTGGGGCATGAAATATCTCGAAGGGTCCGACGCGACGATCTCGTCG
>DASUAN010000211.1:0-3431 GCA_035763765.1 Candidatus Deferrimicrobiaceae bacterium | reverse complement strand
AAAAAAACCCCGGCGGGGTTTCCCGCCGGGGCCTTTCCTCTTTCGGGGATGTTTCCCCGAGAGCGCTGGGGATTAGCTGGCCTTGACCACGTTTGTCGCCTGGGGTCCCTTGGGACCCTGCGTGATCTCGAACTCGACCCGATCCCCTTCCTGGAGAGATTTGAAGCCCTCCGCCCGGATGGCGCTGAAGTGGACGAATACATCCGGCCCGTTTTCCTGGGTGATGAATCCGAACCCCTTCGCGTCGTTGAACCACTTCACACTTCCTCTTGCCACAACTACCTCCTGAAATTGAATTATTGCTCGATCCGGGCGGTGCAGCCCAAAAAGCGCAATTTCGGGGCACACTCTGTGCCCTGGCATCGGAATGCATCCATTAGGTGCACTTTTGGGGAAAAAGTTTCAGGCCGTCCCCGGGCCGGCGTCGGCTTTCGGGCCCCGTTCAGCGGACCGTGCCCACGATCTCCGCCAGCTCCCTCGCGTTCGCCGGCGCGTAGCCGAAGGCGTCGTTGTTAAAGTAGACGAACACATCCCTTCCGCCCTTCAGGAACGACCGGATCCGCTTCGCATCCTTTTCGAGCGCCTTCCGGGAGTATCGCCCCGCGTAGCTTCCCTCCGCCCCGTGGCGGCGCAGATAGACAAAATCCGCAGTCGCGGGAAGGTCGTCCAGGAACTCCGGCCGATCCGCGAGGCAGAAGGCCGCGCCATATCTTCCAAGGACGGCCTCCACTCCCTCCGTGATCCAGCTCTCGTTGCGGAACTCGAACGCGTTGCGCACCGGAGAGCTTTCCAGCATCCCCAGGAAGTCCTTCAGGCGCAGGAGATCCACCCGGAAGGAAGGCGGAAACTGCCAGAGGATCACGGCAAGCTTTTCCCTGAGACGCAGCACCCTTTCGAAGAACAGGGCCAGCGCCTCTTCCGGGTCCTGAAGCTTCTTCAGGTGCGTGATGAGCCGGCTGCCCTTGACCGCGAACCGGAAGCCGGGAGGCGTCTCCTCGTGCCAACGGTCAAAGGTTTGGGGAAGGGGCAGGCGGTAGAACGTGACGTTCAACTCCACGGTGGAAAAGACGTTGGAATAGTACCTCAGCCACTCGTTCGAACGCACGTCCCCGGGGTAGAACACCTCTTTCCAATGCTTGTAGCTGAACCCGCTGCAACCGATCCGAAGGTCCGGCATCGATTCAAGGATACCTCCGAAGCGGCTGGTGGGTCAGAAGAACTTCTTGGCGGCTCGAAGCGGTGGTCAGCCCGAGGATCCGCGCTTCAAGACCTCGAGCGGATAGAACGTGTCCCGCCACACGACCCCCTTCCGGCGGAGGGTGAGAATAGCCGAGCGCCAGATCGAGAAGAGATAGAGGAACGCGGCTCCCGGGAGGGCGGGCGCGAGGAGCCACCCGTTCCGGTGGAACGACGCGAAGTATCCGAAGGTCCCGTGCATGAGGAAAACGGCCGCAGCGTACCCCGGAATGCGCGCGTCCCGGAAGAACAGGATCCCCAGGTACGGGAGGACGTAGAGGCAGAGCACGAAGGCGGTGATGAAGAAAAGGAGCGGCAGCGAGTACCCGATCGCGGCGAAGCCGTTCTTTTCGAGGCCTTGGACGATCCCCCGGACGCCCTCCAGCCAGCGGAGCCGGAGGTGCGAGGTAGCGAAGAGGGCCTCCTGCCGGTACCCCGCCTGCTTGATCCGCTTCCCGAGCATCAGGTCGTCGGCGACCTCTAGGCGAATCGCCTCGTGTCCGCCGATCCCCTCGTGGGCGGTCCTGCGCACCAGGTTGAAGGCCCCGATGCCGACGTAGAGGTCCTTCGACGGCGAATCGACCGCCCAGGCCTTGAGCCCCCAGAGGAAAAGCATCGCGAAGTAGACTTTGAAGGCGTCCTCCCAATATCCGCCGGGGATCATGCCGGGCATGAGGGCCAGGTGGTCCAGCCGCCTGGCCTCCAGGTGCGAAACGGCGAGCCGAAGGGTGTCGGGAGCGAAGAGGACGTCGCCGTCGGTGAAGAGAAGAAGATCGCCCGCGGCCCGCCTCGCGCCCACCTCCATCGCGTGGCACTTCCCCAGCCAACCCTCCGGAAGGGACGCGACGTGCAGCACCTGGACCCGGGGCTCCTCGGCCGCCACGCGGTCCATGATCGCGCCGGTCCCGTCGCCGGACCGGTCGTCCACGGCGATCACCTCGAAGTCCGGGTAGTCCATGCGCGCCAGCGACCGGAGCGCCTCCTCGATCCGCTCCGCCTCGTCCCGCGCGGGGACCACGACCGAGACCTTCGGCCACTCCTTCCGGTCCGGCGCCGAGGGGGCGACCACCTCGATCCTGCCGTCCCGGAGGAACCGGGCGAGCCGGAACCAGCCGGCACCCCAAAACGCGGCGACGAACCACCCGAACGCAAAAAGAATCCACCAGAGAATGGGTCACCTCCGCTTGACGGAATCGCTGTCCGGCCAAGTCAGCAAGATGAGCATGGTCGAGTCTCGATCATTCATTTCCCAATGTTTTTCCGGATCGGGGGCAAAAACGGATCCCCGGGACGCCAGCCGGCGGGGGTCAGCTTCCCGGTCTTCAGCGCGGAAACGAGACGCAGGATCTCGTCGACGCTCCTTCCCACGGTCAAGTCCTGCATGGCGTATGCCCGGACCAGCCCGTCCGGGTCGATGAGGAACGTCCCCCGCACCGCGGCCCCGAGCCGATCCAGCAGCACCCCGTAATCCTTCGACACCTGCTTCGTCAAATCGGAAAGGAGGGGGTAGGTCAGCTCCCCCAGTTCCCGGTTGATCCACGCCAGGTGGGAAAACTTGCTGTCCGTGCTGATCCCGAGGACCTGCGCGCCTTCCGCCGAAAACTCGCTCTCCCGCCGGGAGAACTCGAGGATCTCCGTTTGTCAGATCGGGGTAAAATCCAACGGGTAGAAGAACAGGACGACCCACTTTCCCTCGTAGTCGGACAGCCTGACCTTTTGAAACTCCTTCCCCACGACCCCCGAAAGCTCGAACGCCGGTGCAGGGCTGTTCACTTGGACAGCCATGTACATTCCTCCCTTCATGGAACTCGTGTCCACGGTCAGCTTAAAACAGCCATACCGAAATGGGAATGCGAAGAACCGGAAAAGGAACGGGGGGATCGCGGCAAAATCCCATTACGATAACGAGGGTGCGGCCGGAAATTCGGCACATCGGTTTCCGTCCATCGGCGACCGCGGCGGGAACGTGGCCGGAACAGCCGGCATCTGGTACGTTATCTTCGTCCTTTCGAGGAGCCGGGCGTACCTTCGTCAGGAGGCGAGGAGAAGCCAATGGGAATCGATTCGGCGGGAGCGGCGCAGAGGCCTCTTGTGGAACTGCGCGCTCTTTCGAAGAGCTACCCCGAGGGGGGAGGCGAGCGGGTCGTCTTCCGGAATCTCTCCGCCGAAATCCGCCGGGGCGAAACGGTGGCCCT
>DASUAN010000210.1:0-2052 GCA_035763765.1 Candidatus Deferrimicrobiaceae bacterium | reverse complement strand
CTTGCTCATCTTGTTCACGCCGTCCAGGCCTTCGAGAAGCGGCGTCGTGATGACGACCTGGGGCTCCTGTCCCCAGACCCGCTGGAGATCGCGCCCCACGAGGAGGTTGAACTTCTGGTCGGTCCCGCCCAGTTCCACGTCGGCCGAAAGCGCGACCGAGTCGTACCCCTGGAAGAGGGGGTAGAGGAACTCGTGGATCGAGATCGGCCGCTGCTCCTCGTACCGCCGGCGGAAGTCGTCCCGCTCCAGCATCCGGGCCACCGTCATCTGGGCGGCGACCCGGACCATCTCCTCGATCGGCAGCGGGGAAAGCCACTCGGAGTTGAATCGGACCTCGGTCCTCTCGGGATCGAGGATCTTGAAGATCTGCTCCTTGTAGGACACGGCGTTGCGCTCGACATCCTCCCGCGTGAGCGCCTTCCGGGTCTCCGTCCTGCCGCTCGGGTCGCCGATCATGCCGGTGAAGTCCCCGATGAGGAAGATCACCCGGTGCCCCGCCTCCTGGAAGTGCTTGAGCTTCTGGATGAGGACGGTGTGGCCGAGGTGGAGGTCCGGGGCGGTCGGGTCGAACCCCGCCTTCACCCGCAGGGGGCGCTTCTCCTTCGCGGCCCGGCGGAGCTTTCCCGCCAGCTCCTCCTCCGTGATCAGGTCGACCGTCCCCCGCCGGAGGGATTTCAGAACCGCTTCCATGTGTCCTGGCTCCTCATCTGGAATTCCGACATCCGGAAGGATTGTACCTCCAGACAGCCCCCCGTTTCCGGATCGATGTCGAAGAAGACGCCGGCTGCCTCGGCCTCGCCGGCGGCCACCTCGAACCGCGCGGGAAGCAGGGAGAGAAAGCGGCCGAGAACCTCGTCGGGGTTCATCCCGATCACCGACCGGATCGGACCGCACATCCCGGCATCGGTGATGTATCCGGTCCCCCCGGGAAGCCGCTGGGCGTCGACCGTCTGCACGTGGGTGTGGGTCCCGGCCACCGCGGACACCTTCCCGTCCAGATGGAACGCCATCGCCCGCTTCTCCGAGGTGGCCTCCGCGTGGAAATCGACGAGGACGGCCGCACCGCCCCGCTTGATCTCGGGGAGCGCGGCGTCCATCCAGCGGAAGGGGCAGTCGCTATGCCCCATGAACACCCGCCCCATCAGCGACACGACCGCGTACAGGGTGCCGCTTTTCCCCCGGAAGTGGCCCCACCCCCGCCCCTCGGTTCCGGGCGGGTAGTTCGCGGGACGGAGAATCCGCTCCTCCTCCCGGATGAGGGGGAGCCCCTCCCGCTTGTCCCAGACATGGTTTCCGCTGGTGAGGACGTCGACCCCGGAGTCGAACAGCTCCCGGACGACCGGCCCGGTCACGCCGGTGCCGCCCGCGGCGTTCTCCCCGTTCGCGATGACGAGATCGACGTCCCGGTGCCTCCGAAGCCGCGACAGGAACTCCCGGACCGCCCGGCGGCCCGGTTTTCCCACGACGTCTCCCAGGAACAGGACCCACATCGGCGGCGCCCTCCGCGGCTACTTCGCGTACTCGACGGCCCGGGTCTCCCGGATCACCGTGACGCGGATCTGCCCGGGGTAGGACAGGTCGGTCTCCACCTTCTTCGCGATGTCGCGCGCCAGCATCGTGGCGGCGTCGTCGGTGATTTTCTGGTTGTCCACGATGATGCGCACTTCGCGCCCCGCCTGGATCGCGTAGGACTTCTCCACCCCGGAGAAGGATTTCGCGATCTTCTCGAGCTCCTCGAGCCGCTTGAGGTAGTTCGCCAGCATCTCCCGGCGGGCCCCGGGCCTCGCCCCCGAGAGGGCGTCGGCCGCCTGCACGAGAATCGGGAGGATGTCCCGGGGCGACTCGTCCTCGTGGTGGGCCCCCACGGCGTGGACGACCCGCCCGGATTCGCCGTACTTCTTGCACAGGTCCGCGCCGATGATCGCGTGCGGCCCCTCCACCTCGTGGTCCACCGCCTTGCCGATGTCGTGCAGCAGACCCGCGCGCTTGGCGATCTTCGGGTTCAGCCCCAGCTCGGAGGCGATCATCCCGCTCAGGAAGGCGACCTCGATC
>DASUAN010000209.1:0-5592 GCA_035763765.1 Candidatus Deferrimicrobiaceae bacterium | reverse complement strand
GGGGGAACGCTTCTGGCCAAGATCTTCGAGGGGGCCGAGGTCGACCCCGTGGTGCGGGAGCTGCGCGTCTCCTTCGCGAACGTTCGCAGAATCCGGCCGGCCGCGACCCGGAAGGAATCGTTCGAACTCTACCTGCTGGCGCGCTCGTTCCGCGGCTCCTGACCGCCTGCGGAGCGATCCCGCCGGCCTTCGCCATGACCGATGGGCCCGGGGGTAAGGGGCCGCGCCTGCCGTTCGAGCGTCTTCCTGTACTCCCCGTGCATCCTCACCATCTCCGGGTCGTCGGGGACCTTCTCATCGAGAGGATGCTCCCGGGGGATGGTCAACCGCCTCCCATCCGGGATCACGATCATTCGCTTGTACGCTTCCAGGGTCCGCTCGGCCAGCTCCCGCTCCTTCCGGTCCATCTCCTTTCCCCGGGCGAGCAGATCCCTTCTCTGCGCCTCGTACTGATCCACAAGTGCACCGTCCGCGAAGCCGGCAGGCCCCGTGCCGCCTCCTGCCACGGTGCCGATGGAGATCTCCCGCAGAAACATCCCCCTATCCTTCGGCACGGAGAGGATCGATCCGGACTTCGCCTCGGCGACCCACACCGGGATCCGGGAATGCGCCCCGAGGACGAGCAGGGGGCGCCCTGCGCGCTTGGCCAGTTCCAGGTCCTCGGAGAACCCCAGGTGGGAAAGGACGATGACCACGTCGGCCTCCGCCTCCCGGCGGGCGAGCAGGGAGAAAAGCGCCTCCCCGGGCGGAAGGACCGTAAGCCCGAAGCCCGCCAACGCCCCCCTTGGAAAAACGCTCTCGCTCGCAAGCCCCGTCACGAGGACCGTGATCCCTCCCCGGGAGAACCGCCGGTAGGGGAGGAACAGGGGCTTCCCGGTGCGCTCGGACAGGAGATTGAGACAAACGAAGGGAACTCCCTTCTTCCCGTGATCGCTCAACAGGGCGATGCCCGCAGCGAAATCGAGCTCTCCGGGCAACACCGCGTCGTATCCCATCGCCCGGTACGCACGCAAGAGGAAGTCCGCCTTCCCCCGAGCCGCGGCCGTCTCCTCCTTCGTCCGCGGCTTCTCCTTGGCGAGAAAGTCGCCCGACTCCAGGAGCAACAGGGGCGTCCCCCCGTTTCGGATTTCCCTGATCTTGCTCGCCCGCCTGGCCAGACCGCCAAGCTGCGGGGTCACTCAGCCGCAGGGGGACAGCTCCCCCAAGCCGTTGGCCGTGTGAAGGACCGTAACCGCGGTCGGAGGCGCATCGGGCGAGGCGCCCGTGGCATCGGCCGGCACGCAGGGAAACAGAACGAGAAGAACGAGAAAGGGGATGAAGGAAGCGACGGCCCTCGGGATCATTTTTTCCCCATCTGGGCCAGGGCCTCCCGGATGTGGTGGACCGGCACCAGCGCGAGCGGGAACTTCGCCGAGAGCCGCTCCGCGTTGGACGCGGGGAGGAGGACCCGGGTAAACCCCATCTTGGCCGCCTCGTTCAGCCGGCTCTCCGCCATCGGGACCGCCCGCACCTCCCCTCCCAGCCCCACCTCGCCGAAGGCGGCGGTTCCCGACGGGATGACCTGATCGTTGTAGCTGCCGGCGATCGCGCAGAGCAGCGGCAGGTCCGCCGCCGTCTCGTCGAGGCGGATCCCCCCCGCCACGTTCACGAAGATGTCCTGGTTGTACAGGGAGAGCCCCGCCTTTTTCTCGAGGATCGCGCACAGCAGGACGACCCGGTTGGTGTCCGCGCCGAGCGTCGTCCGCCGCGGCATCGCGAGAAACGACTGGCTGGCAAGCGCCTGGACCTCCACGAGGAGCGGCCGCGTCCCCTCCACCGCGGGGAGGACGATCGTCCCCGACGTCTCCCCGGAGCGCTCGGAAAGGAACAGCACGGAGGGATCCGCCACCTCGGAGAGCCCCGTCGCGCGCATCTCGAAGACGCCGATCTCGTTCGTGGACCCGAACCGGTTCTTCACAGCCTTCAGGATCCGGTACGGGTGCCCTTTTTCCCCCTCGAAGTAGAGTACGGTGTCGACCAGGTGCTCGAGCACCCGCGGGCCCGCGATCGTTCCCTCCTTGGTGACGTGTCCCACGAGGAACACCGATACCCCGGCCTTCTTCCCGAAGAAGACGAGCCGCCCCGCGCACTCCCGCACCTGCCCCACGGAACCCGGCGCGCCGGGAAGGTCGGAGGTGAACATCGTCTGGATGGAATCGATGATCAGCACCGACGGGGAAAGCTCGGACGCCGACGCGATCACCCGCTCGACCGACGTCTCGGACAGAAGGAAGATCCCCTCGCCCGGCACGCCGAGCCGGGTGGCGCGCATCTTCACCTGCGCCTCCGACTCCTCCCCCGACACGTAGAGCACCGGTCTGCCTTCCCGGGCCAGTCCCCGGGCCGCCTGCAGAAGGATGGTCGACTTGCCGATCCCCGGGTCTCCGCCGACCAGGGTGGCCGAGGACGGAACGACGCCTCCCCCCATGACCCGGTCGAACTCCGCGATCCCGCACAAAGCCCGTGACGAGGCGCTGTCGGTCACCTCCGCAAGGGGAACCGGTTTCGAGGCGGGGAACCCTTCCGCGGCGACCCGGTACTTCGTCTCCGCCGCCGCCACCTCCTCGACGATGGATCCCCACTGCCCGCAGTCCGGGCACCGGCCGAGCCACTTCGGGGAAGAGAAGCCGCAGGAGGTGCAGGCGTACTCGACCTTTACCTTCGCCATTTCTTCGCCACCTCCCAGGCCACCTCCTCGAAGGACCCCCTCCCGGCCCGGACGATCCTGCGCACGTCGTCGTATTCGGGAATCGGGCGGACGGATCCGTCCGGCAGCTCCGCTTCCTTGACCCGCACGGTTCCGAAGCGCGTCTCCACCGTTGCCGTTCTCCTGGCGAGTTTCAGCCGGTCGCAGGAGTGGTACCTAAGACCGATCGCGGTGGAGAGGGAAAAGACCGCCGCGGAGACGATCTCGAGCCGCTCCTCCGGGCACAGGATCCGAAGCACCCACCCGGGCCGGTTCTTCTTCATCGTCGCCGGGAGAACGGCGACGTCCAGGGCTCCCGCGCCAAACGCCCGCTCCATCAGCAGCTCGAACCGCTGCGGGTTCATGTCGTCGATGTTCGCCTCCACCTCGAGCACGCGGTCGCGCCCACGGGATCCGGGGACCGTGTCTCCTTCCACCACCCGGAGGATATTGGCCCTTCCCGGAATCTCCCGGTGCCCCACTCCGATCCCGACCCCGCGGACGATCATCTCGGGGGGCCTCTCGAACGAGACCCCGAATGCCCGAAGGATCGCCGCCCCCGTGGGAGTCACCAACTCCCCGTCCCCCTCGCCGAGCCGCCACGGGGCGCCGGTGAGCAGCGCAAGCGTCGCCGGGCCGGGGACCGGAATCGTTCCGTGGGACGACCACGCCTCGCCGGACCCTCCGGGAAGGGCCGAACCGTAGGCATCCGGAGCGCCCATGTGCTCGAACAGGAAACACGCGGCGACGATGTCGACGATGGCGTCGGTCGCCCCCACCTCGTGGAAGTGCACCCTCTCCTTCGTCGTCCCGTGGACCTTCGCCTCGGCCCCAGCCAGGAGCTCGAAGCAGGAAACCGCCCGTTCCCGGACCGACGCCGGCAGTTTCGATTGTCCGAGGAGGGAGAGAATCTCGGAGAGGGGTCTCTCCGACTTCTTCCGGGCGGACACTTTGACGCTCACCCGGGTACCCGCGATTCCCCCAGAGGATGCACGTCCGACGGAGAGGGAGTAGCCGCGGACAGGCAGCCCACGCAGCGCCCTGCGAAGCTCCTTCTCCGCCCCTGTCAGGGCAAGGAGCGCCGCGCACGTCATGTCCCCCGCGATCCCGGAGAAACAGTCGAAATAGAGAAGTCTGCTCATCGTCCCCGGCCCGATGCGTCCGTTTTACGCTTCCCCGAAAGATACCACTTCCCGTCGGGAATGTCCCCGCGGGAACGACGTTTGCTCCGTTTCTCGGAGAGACGCATTTCTCATCAGGATAAACGAAGGAGGAGCGGCAATGGATATTTCTTATCGATCGCTCGGGCAGGGGAAACCGAAACTCCTCGACCGGGTCCGATCCGAGCTTAGGAAGCGCCACTACAGCCCGAGGACCGAGGAGGCTTACCTGTCGTGGATCGCAACGTGGCCGCTTCGACCCAGAACGGGGAAAGGGAGCAAGGATCGCGTGACCGTGTTGCCGGCCGCCGTTGAAAGCCGCCTGAGGCTGCACCTGGAGGAAGTCCGGATCCGCCACGAAAAGGATTTGAAGGAGGGTGGAGGATGCGTTACACTTCCCGGCAGGCTGGACGTCAAACTTCCCGATGCCAACCGGCAATGGTGCTGGCAATGGGTATTCCCGGCGTTCCGAAAATACCGGGATCCGGAAACCGGCCTCCTCTTCCGGCACCACCTCTACGAGACCGTTCTCCAGCGTGCGGTGAAGGATGCGGCGGCCGCCACGGGAATCCCGAAGCGGATCACCTGCCACACCTTCCGGCATTCTTTCGCTACCCATCTGCTGGAAGACGGGTGCGATATCCGGACGATCCAGGAACTGCTGGGCCACAGCGACGTCAACACCACGATGATCTACACCCACGTCCTGAACAAGGGAGGAAGGTGCGTCCGGAGCCCGGCGGACTTTCCCGGATAGAATCACGCAGCCATAACCTCTCCCAAGACAGAGGGAATAGACGGCCTCCCCCGCAGCCTATCCCTTCTCCAACCGCTCCCCGCTCCCTCCGCATCCACCTGATTCCAAGGGGATATACCACCCCCATATCACTTTCGGGTTCGAGATACACCTCGCATTTAACAAGGATTTCCCGTTTTTCTTCTGCTGACTCACAAACCGTCTAATTCTAGTTAGGTGCACCTATGAGATTCCACACCAGACGTCTTGACGTCACGACGTTATTATGCTAAGGTGAATGCATGAAAACAGCGATGAAGAGAGCCACTGTGTATTTCGATTCCCAGATCCATCGGGCCTTGCGCCTCAAGGCCGCAGAGACGGACCGATCCATCTCGGAACTGGTCAACGATGCGGTTCGCCTGAATTTGGCGGAGGATGCAGAAGACTTGGCTGCGTTTGAGGAGAGAGCGAACGAGCCGAATCTTGCCTTCGAGGATGTTGTAAAGGATCTGCGAAGACGTGGCAAATTATAGGCTTCTAATCAAGCCGTCTGCCTCCAAGGAGATTGAGGGCTCCCCCAAGAAAGATCGTCTGGGCATCATCAAGCGAATCCAAGCGCTGTCCTCCGACCCACGACCTCCCGGCTGCGAGAAACTCTCCGGCCATGACGACAAGTATCGAGTCCGCCAGGGAGCATACAGGATAGTTTATTCCGTATCCGATATTGAGCTCGTCGTTTGCGTGGTGAAGGTCGGTCACCGCCGGGAGGTTTATCGCAAGGGCACCTAACCACAGGCTGAAGCTGACGGCTGCCCTGTGGGAAGACATGAGGCCCCGCAGCTCAGCCTGAACGTTAGGTGCACTTATTAAATCAGGGTCGCACCATAGTGTTATCGGATATAGGAGGTTGACATGTCCAGAAAAGGATTGGCGCTATGGTTGGCCGTTTCCCTTCTGTGCATTAATGG
>DASUAN010000208.1:0-3425 GCA_035763765.1 Candidatus Deferrimicrobiaceae bacterium | reverse complement strand
ATGTACGAGATTCCTTCCCAGAGCAACATCAAGAAGTGCATCATCTCCGAAGACGTGGTCAGCGGCAAGGTGCCTCCGGAAATCGTGCAGGGAAAGAAGGCCGAACTGGCGTAGGGCATCCCCCGCGGGCTTTCTCCCCCCCTCCGGGGAGGGGGCCCGCCGATCGCCGTGGAGGTTCCATGGAAGACAGGAAAAAGATCCTGCCGCTTCTCCCGTTACGGGACATCGTCGTGTTCCCGCACATGGTGGTTCCGCTGTTCATCGGGAGGGACAAGTCGATCGCCGCCCTCGACTGGGCGCTTGCCCACGACCGGCTGATCTTCCTCGGCGCGCAGAAGGATGCCTCGACGAACGAGCCCGGGGAGGACGACATCTTCCGGATCGGGACCGTCGCCCACGTCGTCCAGATCCTCAAGCTCCCCGACGGCACGGTCAAGGTGCTCGTCGAGGGGCGGTTCCGGGCGAGACTTCTCCATTACCTCCCGAACGACCGGTACTTCCAGGTCAGCATCGAGGAGTACCCGGTCGAGCGGTTCGGGGGCCCCCTCACCGAGGCGCTGGTCCGGAACGTCACCTCCTCCTTCGAGAACTACAGCAAGTTGAGCAAGAAGATCCCCGCCGAGGTGCTGGTGCAGATGGGATCCTTCGAGGATCCCGCGAAGCTCGCGGATACCGTGGCCGCCCACCTTCCGGTCAAGCTGTCCGACAAGCAGGCGGTCCTCGAGCTCCCGACGGCGAGGGAGCAGCTGGAGAAGCTCCTGACCCTGCTCGAGTCCGAGATCGAGATTCTCGAGATCGAGAAGAAGATCCGGGGGCGCGTCAAGAAGCAGATGGAGAGGACGCAGCGGGAGTTCTACCTCAACGAGCAGATGCGCGCCATCCAGAAGGAGCTCGGGCAGGGGGACGAGGGACGAACGGAGCTCGACGAGCTCGAGGGGAAGATCAAGAAGAAGAAGATGAGCAAGGAGGCGCAGCAGAAGGCCGAGAAGGAGATCAAGAAGCTGCGTCTCATGTCGCCGATGTCGGCGGAGGCCACGGTCAGCCGGAACTACATCGACTGGCTCATCTCGATCCCCTGGCAGGAGCGCACCGAGGACAAGCTCGACATCGAGGCCGCGGAGCGGATCCTCGACGAAGACCACTACGGCCTGGAGAAGGTCAAGGAGCGGATCCTCGAATACCTCGCGGTCCGCAAGCTGGTTTCGAAGCTGAAAGGCCCGATCCTCTGCTTCGTGGGCCCCCCGGGGGTGGGCAAGACCTCCCTTGCGAAGTCGATCGCCCGGGCGACGGAGCGGAAGTTCGTCCGGATGTCCCTGGGCGGCGTGCGCGACGAGGCGGAGATCCGCGGGCACCGGAGGACCTACATCGGGGCGCTCCCGGGCAAGATCATGCAGCAGATGAAGAAGGCCGGGACGGTCAATCCCGTCTTCCTGCTCGACGAGGTCGACAAGATGTCGATGGACTTCCGGGGGGATCCTTCGGCGGCGCTTCTCGAAGTCCTCGACCCCGAACAGAACAACACGTTCAACGACCATTACCTGGACGTCGATTACGACCTCTCGGACGTGATGTTCATCACGACGGCGAACATGCTCCACGGCATCCCGCCGGCCCTGCAGGACCGGATGGAGATCATCCGGATCCCCGGGTATACCGAGGTGGAGAAGCTGCACATCGCCACCGACCACCTTCTTCCAAAGAAGAAGGAGGAGCACGGACTGCCCGCGGACCGGATTTCCTTCTCCGATTCGGCGATCCTCCACGTCATCCGGTACTACACGCGGGAAGCGGGGGTCCGGAACCTGGAGAGGGAGATGGCCTCCATCCTCCGGAAGATCGCCCGGGAGTTCGTCAAGGAGAGCGATCCCGGAAAGATCCGGGTGACCCCCCATTTGATCCGCCGGTATCTGGGCGTGACCAAGTACCGGTACGGGGAGGCGGAGGAGAAACGGCAGATCGGGCTGGCGACGGGGCTCGCGTGGACCGAGTTCGGCGGAGAGCTGCTCCTCATCGAGGCGGCGATCATGCCCGGAAAGGGGAACCTGAAGGTCACCGGAAAGCTCGGCGAGGTGATGCAGGAGTCGGCGCACGCGGCGCTGTCGTACATCCGCACCCGGGCGGAGATCATGAACCTGGAAAAGGATTTCTACCAGAAGATCGACATCCACATCCACGTGCCGGAGGGGGCGATCCCCAAGGACGGCCCTTCGGCGGGGATCACGATGGCCACCGCGCTCGCGTCCGCGCTGCTCCGCATTCCCGCCCGCAACGATCTGGCGATGACCGGGGAGATTACCCTGCGGGGGCGGATCCTGCCCATCGGCGGAGTGAAGGAGAAGCTTCTGGCCGCCCATCGCGGAGGGATCAAGACGGTGATCCTCCCCGCGGAAAACGAGAAGGATCTCGCGGAGATCCCGGCGAAGATCAAGAAAAACCTCAAGATCATCTTCGTCCGGCACATGGACGAGGTGATCGACGCCGCCATCGAGATGCCCGAGGGAGTGAAGGCGAAGGAGCCGGTCCCGCTTGTGGATCCGCCCCCGGCCGCTCCGCAAGGGGAGGGCGGGGAGGTAGTGCGCCATTAGGGGAGGTCCGGGCGACTCCTCGTGATCGTGGCGTGGCAGGCCGATGCGATCTGTTCGGCCTCCTCCCTCCCGAGGATTTCGGGAAGCGGCAGGAGGCCTTTCTCTTGGGTTCCTCCCCGAACCAGACGGAGGACGGATTCGGCGAGCAGCGTTCCGGCGAGACGCCCGTCCCGGTCGATGATCATCGCAAACCGGCCTTGGTTTTCTCCCGCCGCGATCACTCCGGCGGCGGCGGCCGGGAGGTCCTCCGCCGTCTTGAGGTGACGGCGAAGCCAGAAAAGAAACGCCGCGGACATCTCCCTGCCCACGGATCCGAAGCTCCCCATTCCTCCGGAAAGCGCCTTCCAGATCCCGGCGGGCCTTCCCGCCGGAAGACCGAACGCGGCTCCTCCCCCCGCTTCGAGGTAGACTCCGGCCGGGGCGCAGCGCGGGGGGACCGCGGGACGCCCGATCTCCCGGACGACCCGGCGGAAAAAGGCGTAACCGCCGAACCGGGCCGGGGAAAAGAACAGGAAGCGGGCCGCCTCCCCCTCGGTTCCCCCCGTTTCTTTCGCCCCTGCCGGTTGCCTCGTCTTGGCGGGCCGGGCGCCCCTCGACGGGGCGGCGAGGAAATGCGCCGCCAGCAGATCCGTCCAGCCGGGCAGCATCCCGCAGCCCGAGACGGCCAGCGTCCCCGCGCGCCGGAAGGCGTCGTGGATCTCCCTCCGGTCGGCGCCGAACAGGGGGCCGTCCCCGATGCTGGCCGTGGGCCGCTTCGATCCGGCGCACGTGAGGAGGACCGGTTTCTCGTATTCCGCGCACGGCCCCACGGCGTTCGCCACCGCGTCGACGTCGTCTAAG
>DASUAN010000207.1:0-2383 GCA_035763765.1 Candidatus Deferrimicrobiaceae bacterium | reverse complement strand
CGTGACGGGGGTGGCCTCGCTTCCGGAGGGGGTGGAGATGGTGATGCCCGGGGACAACGTGGGGCTGTCGGTGGAGCTGATCACGCCGGTGGCGATGGAGAAGGAACTCCGGTTCGCGATCCGGGAGGGCGGGCGCACCGTAGGCGCCGGGGTCGTCTCGGAAATCGTGGAATAACGAAGACCCGAAAAGGGATCGGGAAAGGGAATGCGAGACATCATCACATTGGCCTGTTCCGAGTGCAAGGCGAGGAACTATACGACCACCCGGAACAAGAAGACGATGACCGAGAAGCTCGAATTAAAGAAGTTCTGCCCCTCGTGCCGCAAGCATACGCCGCACAAGGAGACCAAGTAGCCGATTCAGGGGAAGGCCAGTAGCTCCAACGGTTAGAGCACCGGACTCCAAATCCGGGTGATGGGGGTTCGAATCCCTCCTGGCCTGCCATTCTCGACGGATCGGCGGGAGAAGCGTTTTTCATGGCGAGGTCGTTCAAGGACCGGTTGTTCGAGCGTCTTCCGGGGACCCGGACCGCGACGGACGAGGCGAGGCCGAAGCGTCAGGAAGAGGCCGGAAGGCTGTCGAAGATCACCGGATTTTTGCGGGAGTTCAAGACCGAGATGAAGAAGGTGACTTGGCCGGGGCGCAAGGAAACGGTTTCCTCCACCGCCGTCGTGATCGTCACCGTGATGGTCATCGTGCTCTTCCTGGGGCTGGTCGATTACGCTCTGGGAAGGATCGTGTATTCCGTCCTGAACTTCTAAATTCCAAAAGAGGAATCGATGGCGAGACAGTGGTACGTGGTCCATACCTATTCGGGGTATGAGAAGAAAGTGAAGGAATCCCTCCGGAACCGCATCGAGGCGGAGGGGGTGCAGGATCGGTTCGGGGACGTGCTCATCCCCTCCGAGACCGTCGTGGAGATGAAGAAGGGGAAGAAACGGACGGGCACGCGCAGTTTTTTCCCGGGATATCTCCTCGTCCAGATGGAACTCGATGAAAAGACCTGGCACCTGGTCCGCCACACTCCCAAGGTGACCGGGTTCGTTGGGGGAAAGAACCCCGCACCCATCCCCGAATCCGAGGTCCAGGAGATCCAGTCCCAGATGGCGGAGGGACGCCTCAAGCCGAAGCCGAAGGTGACGTTCGCGGAAGGGGAGAACGTGCGCGTCACGGACGGGCCGTTTTCGAATTTCAACGGGATCGTGGAAAGCATCAAGCCGGACAAGGGAAAAGTCGTCGTGCTCGTCTCCATCTTCGGGCGGGCGACGCCCGTGGAGCTCGATTTCACCCAGGTCGAAAAAAGCTGATCCGACGGGGGGAGGAAACGTATGGCGAAGAAAATCATCACGCAGATCAAGCTCCAGATTCCGGCAGGGAAGGCGAATCCCTCCCCGCCGGTGGGGCCGGCCCTCGGGCAGCACGGCGTCAACATCATGGAATTCTGCAAGACCTTCAACGCGAAGACCTCCTCCCAGGAGGGCATGATCATTCCGGTGGTCATCACGGTCTACGCGGACCGGTCGTTCACGTTCATCACGAAGACCCCCCCCGCGGCGGTTCTCCTTCTGAAGGCCGCAGGGATCGAAAAGGGGAGCAAGACGCCGAAGCGCGAAAAGTGCGGGACGATTCCGCGCGCCAAGGTCGAGGAGATCGCGAAACTCAAGATGGTCGATCTGGACGTGAAGGATCTGGCCGCCGCGATCAAGACCATCGAGGGAACGGCCCGGAGCATGGGGCTCGACGTCGTCTGAACCAGCGACAGAAGGGGGAGAGAAATGCCGAAGCGCGGGAAAAAATACCTGGAATCCCGGAAGAAGGTGAACAGGGAGGCAAAGTATTCTCTCGATGAGGCGCTTGAGTTGCTCAAGGAAACTGCGCACGCCAAGTTCGACGAGACGGTCGAGGTGGCGATGCGGCTGGGCGTGGACCCGAAGTATCCGGACCAGCAGGTACGGGGCTCCGTCGTGCTCCCGAACGGGACCGGGAGGAGCATACGGGTCGTCGTGTTCGCCAAGGGGGAGAGGGAAAAAGAGGCGCGGGAGGCCGGTGCCGACTTCGTCGGTTCCGATGATCTCGTCGGAAAGATCCAGGGAGGTTGGCTCGATTTCGACAAGGCCGTCGCCACCCCCGACATGATGGGGGCCGTCGGCAAGATCGGAAAGATTCTCGGGCCGCGGGGATTGATGCCGAACCCGAAGGTAGGGACGGTCACCTTCGAGGTCGGGAAGGCCGTTCGCGACCTGAAGGGGGGCAAGGTCGAGTTCAAGGTGGACAAGACCGGGACGCTCCACTCGGGAATCGGAAGAATCAGTTTCGGGAAGGAGAAGATCAAGGAGAATTTCCTCGCGTTCTACGAGGCCATCTTGAAAGCGAAGCCTTCCG
>DASUAN010000206.1:0-5285 GCA_035763765.1 Candidatus Deferrimicrobiaceae bacterium | reverse complement strand
CGGAAGATGGAGGTGTCGTTGATCATGATGCCCCCGGCGTCGATCCGGTCGACCGCGTACATCGCCTTCCGGAGATCGTTCGTGTAGACGCCGGCCTGCAGGCCGTACGGCGAGTCCTCGACCATCCGGACGGCGTCCTCGAACGTGTCGTACTCGTAGATCGAGACGAGGGGGGCGAACGCCTCCTGGCACATGACCTTCATCTCGGGCCGGACGTCGACGAGGATCGTCGGATGGAGCACCCTGCCCTCCCGCTTCCCGCCGATCAGCACCTTCGCCCCTTCGGCCACCGCTTCCTTGATCCACGATTCGGCGCGCTTGGCCTCCGCGTCGTCGATCATCGGCCCGACCTCGCAATCCTTGTCCAGCGGGTTCCCCACTTTAAGCTTCGCCGTCGTCTCCACGAACCGTTTCGTGAACTCCTTGGCGATCGACCGGTGCACGTACAGCCGCTGGAGGGAGATGCAGATCTGCCCGGAATTGGCGAAGGCGCTGACCGCGCACCGGGGAATGGCCGCGTCGAGGTTCGCGTCGGGCTCGATGATCGTTCCCGAGTTGTTTCCGAGCTCCATGGTCACCTTCTTCAGGCCCGCCTTGCGGATGATCGCATCCCCGACGGGAGGGGATCCCGTGAAGGAGATCTTGGCGATCCGCGGGTCGGTGGTCAGCCACTCCCCCACCGTGCCGCCCGAGCCGACGACCACGTTGAAGACCCCCGGCGGAATCCCCGCTTCTTCCAAGATCTCCCCGAGACGGAGGGCGGTGAGCGGCGTGGTGGACGCCGGCTTGAGGACGAGGGTGCACCCCGCCGCGAGCGCCGGCCCGACCTTGTGGGCGACGAGGTTCAACGGGAAGTTGAACGGCGTGATGGCGGAAACGACGCCCACGGGGCTGCGCAGGTAGAATCCCATCCGCCCCTCCCCGGCCGGGCTTGCGTCCATCGGAACCGTCTCCCCGTGGATCCGCTTGGCCTCCTCGGCGGAGAACTGGAACGTCTCGACCGCCCGCTGCACTTCGCCGACCGAGTACTTCCAGGCCTTTCCCGCCTCCCGGCAGATGATCGCGGCGATCTCGTCCTGGTGTTTCGCGAGCAGCTGGCTCGTCTTTTCGAGGATGCGGAAGCGCTTGTGGGCCGGCATCCGGGAGTAGGACGGGAACGCCTCGTGCGCCGCGGCAATCGCCTTCTCGACCGTCTTTCTCGACGCCACGGGCACCTTCCCGATCGTCTCGCCCGAGTACTTGTCGATGACCGGCATCGTCTCCTTTTCCTTCACCCATTTCCCGCCGACGAACAACTGGTGCGTCCTGGCTGCTTCCATGGCTTCGTCTCCTTGTTCTTGTTTCCTTTCCGCTACCACAGGGTCATCGATTCCTCGACGATCCGGGTCAGCTCCTCTCGGGTCACCGGCCGGGGACTCCCCACCAGCAGCCGCTGCTGCTTCATCCCGCCCTCCACCAGGCCGGGGATGTCCGCCTCGGAGTATCCGACCGCCCGGAGGCCGTTCGGGCTTCCGATGTCTCTCATCAGACGGGTGAAGGCCTCGGGCAGTTTCAGGGCGGCCTCCATCGCCGGGAGTCCCTCCGTGTTCACTCCCAGGAGCGCGGCGATGCGGGCGTGCTTCTCCGGATTGCTGGGCGCCGTGAAGCGGAAGTTGGCCGCCGCGGTGAGCGAAACGGACAGGCCGTGGGGCACCATCGGCTTCTCCGTGGCGTACCCGGGGGGGATCCACCCCTTGACCATCCCCGCGATCGGGTAGCCCAGCGCGTGGGGAATGTGCACTCCGGCGTTGCCGAAGCCGATCCCGGCGAAGGTCGCGGCCATGGCCATGTGGCTCTTCGCCTCCACGTCGGCCCCGTTGTAGCAGGCCCTGCGAAGGTACTTCCCCCCCCATTCGATCGCCTTCTCGCTCCAGAGGTCGGCGATCGGGTTGGCCCCGATGTACGGGGGGCGCGCGGAGGGGTCCTTCGGTTTCGGCCGCATGTCGTAGGGCTTGATCGTGAAGGACTCCGCCGCGTGGGTCAGCACGTCCAGGCCCGTGGCCGCCGTCACCGCCGGCGGCGCCGACAGGGTGTTCAGCGGGTCCACGAGGGCGACCGTGGGGCGGATGTGCTGGTGGGAGATGCCGGTCTTGAGGTGCATCTCCAGCAGGTCGAGCACGATCACGGTGGTCGTCTCGCTCCCGGAACCCGAGGTCGTCGGCAGGGCGACCAGCGGTTTCAGGGGGCCGGGAACGGGCTTCCCCTTGCCGATCGGGGCGTTGATGTAATCCATCAGGTCGGCCGGGTAGGTGTGGCAGAGGTTCACGGCCTTGGCCGTGTCGATCGTGCTGCCGCCGCCCAGGGCCACGATGGCGTCGAAGTCGACGCCCTTCGTCTTCTCGATCGCCTGGCGCATCGAGACGTCCGTCGGCTCGCACTGGACCTCGTCGTAGATCACCAGGGCGATCTTCTCCCCCTCGAGGACGGCCTTCGCCTTGTCGACCAACCCGGGCTCCCAGAGACGCCCGTCCGTCACCAGCAGGACCTTCCGGACCCCCAGCGTCCGGAGTTCGTACCCCAGTTCCTCGGTCGCCCCGATCCCGAACTTGAGCCTCGCCATCGTCAGGGGGATGATGGTTTCCCTTTCCACGCTCAACGTCGCACCTCCTCGAACGCTATACCGCCAGGTATCTCTTCTGCACGGCCTCGTCGCGGACGAACCCATCGATGTCGTTTTCGTAGCGGATCTCCCCGTTGTCGATGATGTAGACCCGGTCGGAAACCTTCACCGCGAATTTCACGTTCTGCTCCGAGAGGAGGATGGTGGTCCCCATCTCCTTGAGGCGAAGGATCATCTCCACCATGGAGATCACGATGACCGGCGCGAGCCCCTCGGTGGGCTCGTCGAGAAGCATCAGCTCGGGATTCCCCATGAGGGTCCGGGCGATGGTCAGCATCTGCTGCTCTCCCCCGCTCAGCTGCCCCCCCGGCTTCCGGTCGTACTTCTCCAGGGCCGGGAAGAGACGGTAGATCTTCCCGATGTCCCAGCCGTTCTTCGCCCGGATGCCGGAGCTCTGGCCGATCTCGAGGTTCTCCCGGACGGTCAGCCCGGGAAAGATCTGCCGGTCCTCCGGCACGTATCCGATCCCCAGCCGGGCGATCCGGTGGATCTTCATGGCGTGGATCGGCCGCTCCCGGAACCGGACGGTCCCGGAGCGGGGAGGGGTCAGCCCCATGATCGTGCGGAACGTCGTCGTCTTCCCCGCCCCGTTCCTCCCCATCAGGCAGACGACCTCCCCCTTGCGGACGTTCAGGGAGACCCCGAACAGGACGTGGCTTTTCCCGTAGAACGCGTGGACGTCCGCAAGCTCCAGGATCATTCGATCTCCTCCCCGAGATAGGCGGTGATCACCTCCCGGTTCCGCGAGATCTCTTCGGGGGTCCCCTCCGCCAGAAGAACCCCCTGGTTGAGGACGCGGATCCACTCGGAGATCGAGAAGACGACGTCCATGTCGTGCTCGATGAACAGGAGGGTGAGTGCCTTCTCCTTCCAGATCCTTCGGATGAGCTCCACCGTCCCCGCCCGCTCTTCGGGCGACATTCCCGCCATCGGTTCGTCGAGGAGGACGAGCTCGGGATGAAGGGACAGGGCGACGGCGATGTCCAGACGCTTCTGGTCCCCGTGGGGAAGGGCGCTCGCCATGGCGTTCGCCTGGTCGGCCAGGGAGAACATCTCGAGGATCTCCATCGACTCCCGCACGGCATCCGGGTAGGAGGTCGCCCGCCGGAACATCCTTCCGGTCCGGCGCATCCGAGAGAGGACGGCGACCAGGACATTCTCCAGGGCGGTGCGCTCCTTGAAGATGCTGGTGATCTGGAACGCCCTGCCGATCCCCTTCCGCGCGATCTCGGCGGGCGGAAGCCCGTCGATCCGCTCCCCGCGGAACAGGACCTCGCCTGCGTCCGGCACGAGCTTCCCCGTGATGAGGTTGAACAGGGTCGTCTTCCCCGCCCCGTTCGGACCGATGATCGAGCTCAGCTCCCCCTCGCGGATGGAGAAGCTGACCTCGTGGTTGACCTTCAGTCCTCCGAACGCCTTGGAGAGGCGCCGGACCTCAAGAATGGGCCGGTTCATCGCTCCCCTTCCGGACTCCCCGCAGGCGCTCCGTCCACGTTTCGAACGTCCCGATCACGCCTCTCGGGAAGAAGATGACGATGGCAAGCATGATGGTTCCGATGCAGATTTCCCAGAACTCCGTATACTTCCCGATCATGTCCTCGATGTACAGGATGATCGCCGCTCCGACCAGGGGACCGAAGAAGGAGGAGACGCCGCCCAGGATGCTCATGAGGATCACCTCGCCGGACTTGGTCCAGTGGAGCATGTCGGGGTGGATCGAGTGCTGGTACCCTGCGAACAGGGCGCCCGCGAGTCCCGAGAACGCCCCGGAGAGGACCATGACTGCGAGCTGGTAGCGCCGGACCTTCACGCCGATGAACCCGACCCGCTCCTCGTTTTCCCGGATCGATTTCAGGGTGGCCCCGAACGGAGATTCGACGACCTTCCGCAGGATCCAGAAGCAGGCGAATACGACCGCCAGCGTGAAGTAGTAGTACCGGACGGGGTCGCGCAGCGCGTCGGGAACCGGGATCCCCTGGATGCCGTTGTCCCCGCCCGTGAAGTCGTACCACTTGAAGACGACGCCCCACACCATCTCCGCGAAGGCCAGGGTGAGCATCGTGAAGTACACCCCGGTCAGCCGGATGCACAGCGGGCCGAGCACGACGGCGAGGATCCCCCCGAGGAGAAAGGCGGCGGGAAGGGCGACGGCAAAGGGAACGACCCCCCGGGAGAGGAGCAGCCCAACGGTGTAGGCGCCCACGCCGTAGTATGCCGCCTGCCCGAAGGAAAGCATCCCCGTCACGCCGTAGAGGAGGTTGAACGACATGGCGAACAGCCCCATCACCAGGATCTCGTTCGCCATGGTGATGTAGTACGCCCTGCCCGCAAAGGGGATCGCGGCGAAGAGGAGCAGACCAGCCGCCCACTGTGCGGTCTCTCCCAGGGTGCGGGGCTTTCCTTCCGTTCCGCCGGTCACCGCGCAACCCGCCTCGTGAGAAGTCCCTCGGGCCGGAAGATCAGGACGAGGGCCATGACCGCGTAGCTGAAGAGGATCGCCCACTGCGGGAGGTAGAGGATGCCGAAGGAGGTCACCTCCCCGATGATCAGGGCCCCCACGAGAGCCCCCCAGAAGTTGCCCAGTCCCCCGATGACCACGACGATCAGGGAGCCGATGATCACCTCG
>DASUAN010000205.1:0-4136 GCA_035763765.1 Candidatus Deferrimicrobiaceae bacterium | reverse complement strand
CGTGTCCTCGGGGGAGAGGAGATTCATCGCCCCCTTGGCCCGCGCCGCCTTCGCCGCGGGAGTGGACGGCGTGTTCCTGGAGATCCACCCCGACCCCGGGCGGGCCCTGTCCGATGGCCCGAACAGCCTCTCCTTGGAGGACGTCGAGCCGCTGGTCCGGTCGCTGCTGGCGATCCGGGCGGCGGTGGAGGGGACCGGAACCGCGGGGAAGAGGAAAGAGGAAGGGCGTCCGCGCGGACGGGCGAGGAGCGCGAAGCCGGGGAAAGGAGGAAGGGACGATGGGATCTGACGGCCGGAACGACCGGACTGCAGCCCTTGCCCGGCGGGCTTCCCGCGTCCTCTCGATCGAGGCGGAGGCCATCACCGGGATTCGGGAGAGGCTCGACGAGAATTTCTCCCGGGCCATCGACCTCCTCCTGGACGCCCCCGGAAAGGTGATCCTGACGGGGGTGGGAAAGTCCGGGCTGATCGGGCGAAAGATCGCCGCGACGTTCGCCTCCACGGGGACTCCCGCCTTTTTTCTTCACCCGGCCGAGGGGATCCACGGCGACATCGGGATGGTCCGGAAAGGGGACATCGTCATCGCCCTGTCCAACTCGGGGGAGACCGAGGAGATCGTTCGGCTGCTGCCCGTCTTCAAACGTCTGGGACTCTCCCTCATCGCCCTCACGGGAAGTCCGAATTCCACCCTCGCCCGGCATGCCGACGTGACGCTTGACGCAGGGGTGCGGGAAGAAGCCTGTCCGCTCGGCCTTGCGCCCACCGCCTCCACGACCGCCGCCCTGGCGCTCGGAGACGCCCTTGCCGTCGTCCTGTTCGAGGAAAAGGGATTTTCCTTGGAGGACTTCGCCCTGCTTCACCCCGGGGGAGCGCTGGGACACCGGCTCCAGAAGGTGGAGGACGTCATGCACCGGGGAGAGGAGATCCCGCTCGTACTCCAGGAGACCCCCCTCAAGGACGCCCTCTTCACGATCAGCTCGAAAAGGCTGGGCGTCACGGGCGTCGTGAACGGGGACGGGGACCTTCTGGGGGTGATCACCGACGGCGATGTGCGCAGGGCGATGGCCCGGGGAGTCGATCTGTTCCTGACGAAGGCAGGGGAGATCATGACCCGGAATCCGAAGCGGGTGTCGTCTTCGGACCTCGCCGCAGCCGCTCTGCGGAAGATGGAGGAGTTCGCGATCACGAGCCTCTTCGTCTTCGACGAAAACGATCCGGAAGCGCTGGTGGGGATCGTCCACATCCACGACCTGTTGAAGGCGGGCGCCGGGTGAGCGGAGCGCGGAAAAGGCCGGGGTCCGAGGGGAAAGCGGCCCGGGTGCGCCTGTTTCTGATCGACGTCGACGGAGTGCTCACCGACGGCGGAATCATCTTTGACGGGAACGGGGTGGAAACGAAGCGGTTCCACGTCCGCGACGGGCACGGGATCAAGATGATGCAGCGGGCGGGGATCGAGGTGGGGATCATCACGGGGAGGACGTCGGCGGTGGTCCAGGTCCGGGCGGAGGAGCTGGGGATATCCCGGGTCCGGCAGGGGGCCTTCGACAAGGTGGCCGCGTGGCGGGAGATCCTCGAGGAGACGGGAATCCCCGCGGAAGAAAGCGCCTATGTGGGCGACGACATCGTGGACGTCCCGCTCATGCGGCAGGTCGGATTCGCCGCGACGGTGGCCGATGCCGAGGAGGACGTCCGGTCCGAGGCCGACTTCGTCTCCTCCCGGCAGGGAGGGTACGGCGCCGTCCGGGAGATCATCGAGTTCGTGCTGAAGTCGTGCGGGGCGTGGGACAGGGTCTCCGGGAAGTATTTCGGGCCAGGGAGGAAGGAGTGACCCGGAAGCTCTTGTCGGGGCTGGTACTGGTCATGCTCCTCGCGGGGGGGTACCTGCTGGTCCGGAACCTGGTAACGGGCACGCGTCTTCCCGCGGAGGGAAACGAGGGGGGGCCGGCCGGCGGCGGGCCGCAGATCGTCCTGCAGGGAGTCGAGATGGTCGAGGCGCGCCGGGGAGGGGCGGTCTGCCGGCTCCTTTCCGCGGATGCCTCCTACAAGATTTCGTTGGGGTGGGTGCTCGCGAATCGCGTGACCCTCGCGGTCCGGGAGCAGGGAGGGGAGATCCTGGTGTCCGCCCCCGCGGCTTCCTGGAAGATGAACGAAGGCCGGATCGACCTTGCCGATGGAGCCTCCGCGAAAAACGAAAGGGGGTGGACGGCATCCGCCCCGAAGGCGAGGGTCGACTTGAACTCGGAGGTGATCCTCGCGGAGGTGGCCACCCTCGTCGGTCCCGGCGTGACGGTTACGGGGAGCAACCTGAGGTGGCGCTGGAAGGACGGCACGGTGGCGCTCGACTCTCCGAAGAGCACGATTTTCCCCGGGAACGTGCCTGAGCCGGGAAGGAAAGGGTGAGGACATGAGCGGGAGAACGGAGCGGAAGGATGTCATCGCACGCGTCGCGACGGGGAGGCGTTGTTCCCTTCTGTTCTTCCTGGTCCTCGCGTTTTGCGCCGGTGGCGCCGAGGCGCAGAGAGGGGTCCGACCGGACGACCTGGGCAGCCAGCCCATCGACATCACCGCCGATCGTCTCTCCGCGGACAGCGCGAGGGAATCCGTGACCTTCGAGGGGAATGTCGAGGCGCGCCAGGGGAACGTGACGCTCCATGCCGACCGGCTGTTCGCGGAATACTCCCGCTCAGCGAAGGCCATCGAGAAGATCACGGCGGAGGGAAACGTCCGGGTGATCCAAGGGGCAAGGGAGGCGCGTGCCGACCGTGCGGTATTCTACAACCTGGAGCAGCGGATCGTGCTCACGGGAGGTGCCGATCTGGTTCAGGGGGAGAACACCCTCAAGGGGGAGACGGTGACCATCTACCTGAGGGAAAACCGGTCCGTGGTGACGGGCGGAGAGGGCGGTCGCGTGCAGGCCGTCATCCACCCCCAAGGGATGGTGAAGACGAAGGAGAAGGAAGACCATTGAAATCCCTGGCGGTCCGCGACCTGCGGAAGAGATATCGCAACCGGGAAGTGGTCAAGGGGGTCTCGCTCGGGATCTCCCCGGGGGAGGTCGTGGGTCTTTTGGGCCCGAACGGCGCGGGGAAGACCACCATCTTCTACATGATGGTGGGGCTGGTCCGGCCGGATGCCGGCTCGGTCCATCTCAACGGCGAGGATGTCACCCGCCTGCCGATGCACAGGCGTTCCAGGATGGGGCTCGGCTACCTGCCCCAGGAGCCGTCGGTTTTCCGGAAACTGACGGTTCGGGAGAATATCCTTGTGTTCCTCGAAGAGACGGCCCTGTCGAAGGGGGAACAGGAGGAGCGTCTTCGTGAGCTGCTTTCGGAGATGCGGATCTCCCACGTCGAGGATACGAAAGGATATTCCCTGTCGGGCGGGGAGCGGCGGCGAGTCGAGATCGCCCGCTCCCTGGTGATTTCCCCGGTGTTTCTCCTCCTCGATGAGCCGTTCGCCGGGATCGATCCCATATCGGTCGCGGACCTTCAGCAGGTGATCCTTGGATTAAAAGAGAAGGGAATCGGGGTTATAATAACAGATCATAACGTCCGGGACACCCTCACGGTGTGCGACCGGGCGTACATCATCTCCGAAGGGGAGATCCTCCTCGAGGGGAACCCCGCGGAGATCGCTTCATCCCCGCGGGTGCGGGAAATCTATCTGGGAGAGCAGTTCTCCCTGTAGACGGCCGGGAGGCGAATGGCCTTAGAACTCCGACAGTCCCTGAAGCTCAGCCAGCAGCTGGTGATGACCCCGCAGTTGCAGCAGGCGATCAAGCTGTTGCAACTATCGCGCCTGGAACTGCAACAGGCGGTCCGGGAGGAGCTCGAGGTGAACCCCGTCCTGGAGGAGGATACCGAGGAGAGCCACGGGGGGCATGAAGAGGGAGAAGCGGGCGCCCAGCGGTCGGAGACGGTTGCCGCCGAGGCGCCCGAAGCGCCGCCTTCGAAGGAGCTGATCGACCGCATCGACTGGGACTACTATTTCGGCGATGGCGCCGCGTCGGGGGGGAGCCGGGCCGAACGCGACCGCGAGGAAGAGGACGGGCGTCCCTACTACGAAAACCTGCTCACCCGGAAGCCCTCCCTTGCCGAGTACCTCGAGCTCCAGATCAATCTGTCCGACGCGGACGA
>DASUAN010000204.1:0-4003 GCA_035763765.1 Candidatus Deferrimicrobiaceae bacterium | reverse complement strand
GTGTGCGCGGGATGGATCGGACGTGAGGTTGCTCTGGCCCCGGATCAACTCCCCAGCATCTCCCTGATCTTCTCCAGGTCCTTCTTCACCTTCTGCAGAACGGCCCTGTGTTTCTTCTCATGCAGATTCAACCCGAGCTGTTTGCTCTTTTCCTTCATCCGTTCCTTTAACTTCTTCTGCGCCCCCTCGATCGTGAACCTCTCTTCGTAGAGGAGCCGCTTGATCTCGAGGAGGGTCTCGACTTCGTGCCGCTTGTAGACGCGGTGCTTGGATCGGTTCTTCGCAGGCGTCAGCGAGAACTCGGACTCCCAGAACCTCACCACGTAAGGCTTCACGCCGAGGAGAGAACTTACCTCTCCGATCTTAAAGTAGAACTTGTCCGGGATTTCGGGAACTGCCACTCCTGCCCCCGGAAACGGTCTACGGGTTTTCTTCGTTGATGTACGCCTTCAGGATCTGGCTGGGCCGAAAGGTGAGCACGCGCCGCGCCGTGATCTGGATGTCGTCGCCCGTCTGGGGGTTTCTTCCCTTGCGGGGCCGCTTGTCGCGCAGGATGAAGTTCCCGAATCCGGAAATCTTGATCTTTTCCCCGTTCTTCAGGATATCCTTCATCGTGTCGAAGATCGTCTCGACGATATCCTGCGACTCTTTCTTCGAGAGGCCGCCCACTTTCTCGTACACGATTTCCACCAGGTCAGCCTTCGTCATCGCGTCCCCCCTTTCGGAAGAAGTTACGAGGTTCGGATCGTTCCACCGAACCGATTCTCCAATAGATTTACCACCTTGGTATGTATACTATGGACTTCTGCGTCCGTCAAGGTTCTGTCTTCCGCCTGGATTCTCACCCGGAACGCGACGCTTTTCCTTCCGGCCCCGATCTTCTCCCCCGTGAAGACGTCGAACACCTCCGCTTCGCGAATCTCGGGGGCCAGCTCGCGGACCATGGTCAGCACGTCGCCCACCGGCACGCGCACCGGGAAAACGCAGGCAATATCCCGAAATACCGGGGGAAATCTGTGGATCGCCCGGTATCGGACCGCTGCGGGAGAGGAGATCGCCTTCCCGATCCGGATCTCCGCATAGATCGTTGGGCCGGGGATTTCCAGGGCGGACAAAAGCTCCCGGCGGACGGCTCCCACCCACCCGATCACCTCGCCGTCCTTCAATATTTCCGAGGATTTTCCGGGGTCGAGAAAGGGACGGGAAGCCGCGGGCACGAAATGAAACGGGCCGCATCGGAGCAGGCAAAGAACGGAATCGGCGACCCCCTTGGCGTCGTAGAAGTCGACCGGATCGTCCCCGCCGCTCCAATGGCCGGGCATCCGCCTGCCGTACAGGACGAAGGCGAGCCGGGGCTCCTCGAAATGTCCCTCGGTGAACGATTTCCCAAATGCTTTCCCGACCTCGAACATCCGGATATCGTCGAGGAAGCGCCGGATGCTCGTCTGCACGTTGCGGAGAAGGCCCATCAGCAGGTGGGGCCGCATGATCGTGGTGTCCTCGGAGATCGGGTTGGAGAGCCTCATCGCGTCGGAAGGATCGAACCCGAGAATCGCCGCGTGCCGCTCCCACTCCTTCCCGGAGACGAAGGAGAAGTTGATCGCCTGGGAGAACCCCTGGGTGCGAAGGAACTCGGATACCCTCTCCATTTCCGCGACGAAGAGATCGTCCCGGGAAAATTCGGGCGCCCCCGATTCCGGGTAGGTGGTCGGGATCGTGTCGTACCCGGAAAGCCTCGCGACCTCCTCGACGAGATCGATCTCCCGTTCGATGTCGAACCGGTGGGCGGGGACGGTGACCTCCCACGTTTTCCCCTGCTCCTTCGCGGGAAATCCCAGTCGCGCCAGGACGTCCGCGCATTCCCGGTCGGAATAGCTCCGGCCGATGATCCGTCCTGCGCGGGCGGGACGGAATGAAACGGTCCGCCGGAACTCCCGTTCGCCCCCGATGTCGAACGATCCCGTCGCGACCTTGAGATCGGCAAATCCTCCAAGCAGCGCGATGGCCCGGTCGGCGGCGTACATCGTACCGGCCGGATCGACGCCCCGCTCGAACCGATAGGAGGACTCCGTCGACAGTCCCAGTCGCCTTCCGGTCGAGCGGATGGAGGGGGGGGCGAAATGCGCGCTCTCGAACAGGACCCTCCGGGTCGTCGGGAGCACCTCGGTGTTCTCCCCTCCCATCACCCCGGCCACGGCCACGGGTCTCTCCGCGTCCCAGATGAGGAGCATCTCGGGGAGGATCTCCCGGGCGGTTCCGTCCAGCGTGCGGAACGTGCGGGGGATTCCCGACGTGCGCACGTCGATCCGATTCCCGGCGAGCCGATCGAGGTCGAAGGCGTGCATCGGCTGTCCGAGCTCGAGCAGCAGGTAGTTCGTGATGTCCACGATGTTGTTGATCGGCCGGACGCCGCAAAGCGCGAGGCGCCGCTGGATGCGGTCCGGGGAGGGTGCGATCGTCACGTTCGTGACGACCCGGGCGGAGTAGCGAGGACACCGGTCCCTGTCGGTCACTGTTACGGTGGCGATCTCCTCGATGGGCGGACCGCTCTCCGCAAAGGACGCCTCCGGGAGAACGACCTTCTCCCACGTGACCGCGGCGATCTCCCGGGCGACCCCGATCACGCTCAGGCAGTCCCCGCGGTTGGGGGTGATCTCGACGGTCAGAAGCCAGTCGTCCATTCCGATCGCGGGGGCAAGCGGGACCCCCAACGCCATGTCGCCGGGGAGGATCATGATCCCGGGGGACTCCTCCGCCAGCCCGAGTTCCTGCTCCGAGCAGAGCATTCCCTCCGATACCTGCCCGCGGATTTTCGCCTTTCCGATCTGCATCCCGCCGGGGAGCTTCGCGCCGACCCGAGCGAACGCCACCGTGTCCCCCGCGTTCATGTTCCTGGCTCCGCAGACGATCCGGTACTCCGCCGCGCCGTCCGTGACGCGGCACAGGGAAAGCTTGTCCGCGCCCGGATGGGGCCCGATCTCGAGAATCCGGGCCACCACCACGTCCTCCATCCCCTCCCCGAGGTACCGGCAGGCGGAAACCTCCACGCCCGCCATCGTGAGGGCGTCCTGGATCTCCCGAGGGGAGAGACGCGTGTCCACGAACTCTTTCAGCCAGGAATAGAGGACTTTCACGTTCGTCTTCTCTCCGGTCCGCGGCCTGGATCAGAACTGCGAAAGAAACCGGGGGTCGTTCTCGAAAAAGAGACGGATGTCGTTGATCCCGTGACGCAGCATGGCGATGCGTTCCACGCCCATTCCGAACGCGAATCCCGTGTGCTCCTCCGGGTCGTACCCGACGAAGCCGTAGACGGCCGGGTCGATCATCCCGCAGCCGAGGATCTCGAGCCACCCGGACTCCTTGCATACGCGGCAGCCGGAGCCGCCGCAGATGACGCAGCGGATGTCGACCTCCGCCGACGGCTCGGTGAACGGGAAGAAGCTCGGACGGAAGCGCAGCGGCCTTCCTTCGCCGAACATCATCCGGCAGAACTCGGTCAGGAGCCCTTTCAGGTCCGCCATCGTGATGTTCCGGTCGACGGCGAACCCCTCGACCTGGTGGAACATCGGGCTGTGGGTGATGTCGGAATCGCAACGGTAGACGGCCCCCGGCGCGATCACGCGCACCGGCGGGCGGATCGCCTCCATCGCCCGGATCTGGATCGGGGAGGTGTGCGTCCGAAGGACAAGGTCGCCCCCCGGCCAATCCATGTAGAACGTGTCCTGCATGTCTCTTGCGGGGTGGTCCTTGGGGATGTTGAGCGCCTCGAAGTTATAGTAGTCCGTCTCGATGTCGGGCCCGCCGCGGACCGAAAACCCGAGCCGCTGAAAGATGGCGATGATCTCCTCCATCGTCCGGGCGATCGGGTGCCGGTGGCCGAGGGAAAAGCCGCGCCCCCGAAGGGTCACGTCGAGCTGTTCGAATCCCTCGCGTGCCCTTCTCTCCCTTTCCCGGATCTCCTCGAGTCTCCGGGTGAAGGCGGCCTCGAGCTTTGCCCTCGCCT